>JAZOCH010000160.1:0-3081 GCA_045596425.1 Acutalibacteraceae bacterium
TCTCCACGCCGACCTTCTTGAGCAGTGCCTTGACGGTGTCGGTGGGCTGAGCACCGTTCTTGATCCAGTTCTCGGCCTTCTCGTTGTCGATCTTGATGGTCGCCGGCTCGGTCAGCGGGTTGTAGTAACCCAGCTCCTCGATGAAACGACCGTCACGGGGATAACGGGAATCAGCCACGACCACACGATAGGACGGAGCCTTCTTGGCGCCGGTGCGGCGCAGACGAATTTTCACTGCCATAGTAAATTACCTCCAAAAAATACTTACCAATTTTATATCTTCACCCATATTGTATGGGATGAATTCAGAAACCGAATCGGCCGCCCTTGCCGGGCATACCGGGGAAACCGCCCATCGGGAAGCCACCCATTCCTCGTCCGCCTTTTTTGCTCATCTTTTTGAGCTGTTTCATCATCTGGCGCATCGAGTCATACTGTTTGAGCAGACGGTTGACGTCCTCGACACGCTGACCGCAACCGGCGGCAATACGCCGCTTACGCGAGGGGTTCATAACATCGGGCTTAGAGCGCTCAGCAGGCGTCATCGAGAGGATAATCGCCTCGACACGCGCGAACTGCTTCGGGTCGATATCGACGTCCTTTAACTGCTTGCTCATACCGGGAATCATCCCGAGCATACTCTTGATGTCCCCCATTTTTTGAATCTGGCGGAACTGGTCGAGCATATCATTGAGGTCAAAGCGGTCCTCGCGCAATTTACGCGCCAGCTCCTCCGCCTCTTTTTCGCTGACCTGCTGTTCTGCCTTTTCAATGAGCGACATCACGTCCCCCATCCCGAGGATACGGGATGCCATACGGTCGGGGTGGAACACTTCGAGGTCGTCGAGCTTCTCACCCGTACCGGCGAACTTAATAGGCTTGCCGGTCACGGCACGCACGCTGAGCGCCGCACCGCCACGGGTGTCGCCGTCCAGCTTGGTGAGAATCACGCCCGTGATGCCGAGCGCCTCATCAAAGGACGATGCCACATTGACCGCGTCCTGACCCGTCATGGCATCCACCACCAGCAGAATCTCTGCCGGCTCGCAGTGGGCGCGGGTATCTTTGAGCTCCGCCATCAACTGCTCATCAATGTGCAGACGTCCGGCGGTATCGAGAATCACGTAGTCGTTCCCGTGGTCCTTTGCGTGGGCGATAGCCGCCTTGGCAATCTTCACGGGATTTTCGGTACCCATCTCAAACACGGGCACCCCTGCCTTTTCGCCCACGACCTTCAACTGATCGATTGCGGCAGGACGGTAGATATCGCAGGCAACCAGCATCGGGCGACGCCCCTGCGATTTAAGCATTTTTGCCAGCTTGGCGCTGTGGGTGGTCTTACCCGAGCCTTGCAAACCGCACATCAGCACAACGCACGGCGGACGGTTGGCTCTCGCCAACCCGACAGCCTCGCCGCCCATCAGCGCGGCAAGTTGTTCCTTAACGATCTTGATGACCATCTGCGCAGGGGTGAGGCTCTCCATCACCTTCGCGCCGACCGCCGCCTCCACCACATTACCGGTAAAGTCCTTGGCGACCTTGTAGTTAACGTCCGCTTCGAGCAGGGCGAGTCGAACCTCCCGCATCGCCTCTTTGACGTCCGCCTCGCTCAATTTGCCTTTATTACGCAATTTCTTAAACGATGCGGCCAGCTTTTCGCTGAGTCCTTCAAATGCCATCGGGGGTCACCTGCCTTTCTCGGGGAGTATCAACAACCTTATTCTTCTCTCTGCAACTTCTCCGCCAGCTCGATGATGCGCTCGGAGCACTCGGCAATCTCGCGTGGTGCACCAGGGAAAAAGCTGTGCAGTCGGATGACCTGCGCCGCTTCGACAATCTGACGCGCATCCTCCGCCATAGCGGCAAAGCGTTTGGAAAGACCGAGCTTCTCCTCCATCTCCAACATCTGTGCCTCGGCGCGCTTGATGGAATCCCGCACGCCCTGGCGGGTGATGCCCTCGTTCTCGGCAATCTCAGCCAGGGACAGGTCATCGTTATAGTAATAATCCACCATATCGCGCTGTTTCTCGGTCAGCATATCGCCGTAAAAATCCAATAACAGGGAAATCTCAAAATTTTTACCCACGACCTATCCCTCCGTTACTAAGGTGGTGCAAATAATCCAAGCCTGTTCGGATCATTTGCGCCGCCTTACAGTGTAAAGCAAATCGCTTTACGGGCATTATACCGCATTTCCAAGGGTTTGTCAAGAGGTTTTTACGGAATGTATAAGATTTTCGACAATATTTTGATACTCTTTCCCCTTGACGGGTACAAACGTTTATGAAATAATAGAAACAGAGCCAAAACCACAACCGTTGCGAGGTTATTTTATGAATTACATAAAAAGTGTGTTTATGCACAAAGCGCCGCCCTCCGCTTCCTATCTCGGCCGTTTACCGGTCGTGCAATATCTTGCCGACGGCAACGAACTGCACTTTGAATCCCCCGTCACCTTTCTTGTGGGAGAAAACGGCACGGGTAAATCTACATTGATTGAAGCGATCGCCGTTGCCTACGGATTTAACCCCGAAGGCGGTTCACGCAATTTCACCTTCTCCACCAATGACTCCCACTCCGCGCTGTGGCAGTGTTTGACGTTATCTAAAACCTTGCCTGCAAAGGATGATTTCTTCTTGCGTGCCGAATCGGTGTATAATCTGGCAACCAATATTGACGATATCCATGTGGTAAGAAATTACGGCGGCGTTTCCTTGCACGAGCAATCCCACGGCGAGAGCTTTCTTTCGATCGTGCAGCACCGTTTCCGCGGCGAAGGGTTGTACATCCTCGACGAGCCCGAGGCGGCACTGTCGCCGCAACGGCTGATGACCTTGCTCGTCGAAATCGACCGTTTGGTAAAAAACCATTCACAGTTTATTATCGCAACCCATTCTCCTATCCTGATGGCGTATCCGCACGCGGACATTCTACAATTAAGCGGCAGCGGCATCTCCCGCGTAAACTATAAGGACACTGAGCATTATAAGGTCACCAAGATGTTTCTCGACTGTCCCGAAAAGATGCTGAATCTGTTGTTGGAGCAAAAGGAGCATGAATAATCTATGAGTAAAAGTCGGA
>JAZOCH010000161.1:0-2173 GCA_045596425.1 Acutalibacteraceae bacterium
CCTCGGCGCCGAGGTGGTTGCCGAGATGCTCAAACAGCATCTGCACAGCGGACGAAATCTTACCGCCGATTTCTCCTATTTGGCGAATATCACGCGCACCAGCCTGCGTATAGGCGATTTCAACGCCTATCAGGATAAACTCGCACACCTTGCTGAACAAAACCAAAACGGCGCCTGCACCATCACCGCGCAGGTGTATGATAAATAACCGTACGAGGTAATACTATGACCAAGCTAAAAAGACTTTTCGCGATTCTTTCGGTATGTGCGCTTCTGTTGAGCGCGTGCGGTTGCAAGGAGCTAACCTCGCTCATACCCTCCTTGCAGCCTAATAACATTGCCGATTCCGACACATACAAGCAAGAGTTTGAAAGCAATCCGCTGTACAATCAACTGAGCAACACTATGCAGCAATGCTATGGAACAATGTACACTGCGTTAATGGAAGACTTTAATACCGATAACACCGTCAACTTATCCGACAGTAACGACCAAATCGGCATTGCCATCGAATTGCCTGACACCTTGTCCACCAAAGAGGAAGCCAGCCAACTGTACAGAGCCTTTTTTAACGATAATCCGCAATTCTTTTATGTTCACAATAAGTTTGGCATCGAAGGATATGAAAAGAACGGCGAACCGTTCTACAATAAACTGCTGCTGACCTATACAATGGATGCAGATACCCGTAAAAGCGCTCGTTCGGCGCTCAACACAGCGGTGGATACCATTCTGCGCAATGCGCCCGACACAAACGATGACTATATATTGGAGGAGTATCTGCACGACAAACTGATAACCGCCTGCGTTTACGACAGCGAAACCGCCGACGGCGACGGATATGATACAAATCCAAACGCCTATACAGCATACGGTGCGCTGGTTGACAAAAAAGCGGTGTGCGAGGGCTATTCGCGTGCGTTGCAGCTATTATTTAACGAGGTTGGCATCGTCAACACCCTTGTCGCCGGCGAATCGCTTGAATCGGGTGAAGGGCATATGTGGAATCAGGTACGCATAAACGGTGACTACTATCATTTGGATGCCACCTGGAATGACAGCAAGGACCTCAATCGCCACAACTATTTCAACATCCCCACTAAGCAGCTTCTGCTCACCCACAGCATTGACGACGGTCAATCCCACGTGGTAGATTGCACCGCCACCAAAGAGAACTACTACCACCGTAACGGTCTTTATATCGATACGTACAGTCGTCAAGCCATTGCACAAAAATTCGCCGACACAATCAAGGCAGGCAAAACACAGCTCGAAATGCAGTTTGCCGCGGATAAATTTGATAACGCGCGCCTGTTTCTGAAAAACTGGAACGCCGTCAACGAGCAGGTATCCCCCTATCTTGCCGCAAGCGGCCATGCACTTTGGGAGTACACGCTTTACAGCGAAGAGGAGGAACACATCCTGCTCATCCGCAAAAAATAAGCGTTCAGCCATGTCAAAAGCCAACAACCATCGGTTGTTGGCTTTTTTTGCACCTTTTTTCGGACAACTCATACACTGGTTAGTGATGAAATCATTTTGAAAGGAGCCGGTGTAATGAACGAGCAAAAATCGATGTTCCCTTGCGACCCCGTTGTTGCGATGGCGTATGTGCCGTGGCAGCAACTGGAAGAAGTATACGAGCCGGACGTAGCTTTGCATCACGGAACGCTCTTCCCCGAGCTGTTCAAGCCCTTTATGGCAGGAGGTCGATGCTGCCGTGGTTAACTGCAATGAATTGTATGACCGCATTCGCGCGTACCAATTTGCGCTGTATGATCTGGAATTGTTTATGAACAGCCATCCCACCGACCAGAAAGCGCAACAGCTCCGTGCCATTTACCGCGATAAGCTGTGCAAACTCATCAATGCCTATGAACAGCACTACGGCCCGCTCATCCAAACCAAAGCCGATGTGGAAGGCTCGTGGAACGAATGGATCCGCGATCCGTGGCCGTGGGATAACACGAAAGGAGCGCGGTAAGTATGTGGCAATACGAAAAGAAGCTGCAATATCCCGTAAACATTAAAAACACCAATCCGGCGATGGCACGGCTGATCATCAGCCAATACGGCGGTCCCGACGGGGAAATCGGCGCATCTCTCCGCTATCTCAGCCAACGCTATGCAATGCCCCATCCCGAGCTCAAAGCGACCCTGACGGACATCGGCC
>JAZOCH010000162.1:0-3101 GCA_045596425.1 Acutalibacteraceae bacterium
ATCACCCCACCAAGCCAAGGCTGACGCAAATAAAACTTATGGATGCCCATACCGCCGAGAAAGATCGCCAGCAAGCCTGCATCCAACCGCTTCTTAACGGGAAGGGACGGCTGCCCAACAACAGAAGAAGGCATCGAAGGCACCGCGGCAGACGTTGCGAACGGCGTGGCCGTCACAGCCCCAACGGGCGCGCTTGTAGCCGCATTTACCACCGCATCGCTTTGTTTACAGGGGGCAAAAAACGATTCCGCACACAATGCACGGGAAAGAGCATCGATATTAGGATAACGATTACGAAAAACCGCCTGATAGGTACCCAGCTGCATCTCCATCCCCGGAGATAAGCTCACGTCCTCGATATACACCGATAAAATATCCTTTTTGCGCGAGATAGCAAAGTTCAGTTCCCGTTTACAGTTCTGTGATTGCAAATACGCAGGGCTGATAAATAACACAAATTTTGAGCAAGCAACCACTTTTTCCGCTATATACTCGGGCCATTCACTACCGGCCTCAATGCCTTCATCAAACCACAAGTTGACTCCGCCGCTTTTTAATGCGTTCAGAATAGGCAGAACCACCGCACTGTCCGCGTGGGCGTAGCTGATAAAAACATACGGCTTGTTTTGTAAATCCTCCACATTCTCTCTCCATTCACACGTTTTTCATCGACCAGCGAAATATTACCATAATATTCTACCACAACAAATGACAAATTACAAGGTCATTTGCCCTCTTTTTAAACAAAACCACCGCATTTGTCACATACGCATCACGTTGTCCCGACACGGCTATCCTTGCGCTTATCCTCTTCGGTCAGCAAGGCAAATTCCACCAAATTGTGATGCATTTTACCGAGATCGTTGCGGCTTTCCTTCTCTTTTGAGCCGCTGTATATGTATCCCTGCGAACGCATATAGGCGTTCCAGCGCTTATGCTCGATAAGCTCAATCACATCTCGCTGTGCCGGTGTCAGCTCAGCGGCAGGCTTATCTGCGCCCGAAATTCCGCAATGACAACGCGCAGCATAATGGATGACCGATGCCAACGACGATTGGTAGTTATACTCAAATTCGTAAAACCCGTACGCATCACCGCCGTTATACCGTTTGTGCAAAGCAAGCGCCTCTTGTTCGAGCGCCGAATGCAGAAGAACCTCGTGCGAATAAACGGTGTGCGTATCACCGACAAAGTCAATATCGTACAGCGTGCCGTTGCGATCCTTCGCACCGGCCAATGCCGCATTCTTTTCGTGGTTGGAAACAACCGCAACGATTTTTGGATGAATGTGCATTTGCTCGAAAAGGATACGAAGATTCACAGCAGTGGTCACATTAAGACTGTCCTCACCAAGCGAAACAAAGGCGTATGTAACCGTGCCGATTCGACGAATTTCCTCCCGAAAGGATGCACTGTTCACATCAGCCGTATGAAACTCAATGCGATAATACGCTTCACCCTCTCGTTCGACACCGTTATACCGTTCGTCGATGAGTTCGGGGCACAAGGCGGATACACGGTCTTTCACATCGGCATCACGGTCAAACCCGTGAATGGTAAGCGTGTATCCATCCATCTGTCCGTACCAAGCCAATGAACGCAGCATTTCCGTTCCCAGCTTATCCACGCCGACAACCAACGCGGATATCGCCTTATTGCCATGTGCGCTCTCTACCGCAGAATCAAACAGCTCGCCGCCTTTTTGGTAAAGGATGTGATTGATTATCGCATTAACAGGGTTGATTCGTCGCACCTTCAAGCGCCCTTTATCGACGTTGTTGAGCATCAATTCGCTCTCAACGTTACTTGAAAAAACAAAGATGGTGGTGTTCTTGCGTTGGCGATACCGCGCAATTAACTGCAATGCCTCAATTTCATTTTCGGACTCATCCTCGCTCATCGCAAAAAAGGCTGTTTGTTTTGATGCTGCACTTCGCGCCAAACGGACAAGCGAGATATCCTTACTGCACAATACGGCATGGATTCGGCTTAGACGAATCAGCAAATCGTCGTCTGCCGCATCTTCGTTTTTCAGCGCATCCGCGAACACGATCAGCGCGCGACGGTCTTTTTGCCGAATGCTCTCTGCCAGAGAAACCGCTTTGGCGGTAACGTTCGAAAACACATACGTATCGGTGGGCAGGTGTAACGTGCATCTGGCCCACGCCGTTATCCCCTTGAAGAAGGACAAAACAAAGCCAAATGTCAGCAACGGGGCTAAGATGATCAAAAGCGAGCCAAGCAGCCCGTATGCATTTGCAATCCATTGGGGCTGCACGGTAGCATCGCCTTGGAACAGCGTGTAATCGTTATCCGCCGTAAACAGGCGTATCGTATTTTGTGCCGCGATCATAAGCGCTTTGAAAGTGGCTCCGACGTCACCGTTGAATGTCTCAGAGAATATGGGGTAAATCAACAAAAACGCCGAAACGAACACGCCGGCGAACAACACATAAATGGATTTTACCCCTCGCAATTTACAGCAAGCCGTCACAATCGCCAACAAGAACGCAACAACCAATGCACCGAAGGAGAGCCACCAAAACACCGTCCACATACACATCACCCTTAACCCTGCATAATGTAATCAGTATACCATAAGGCCCGACGAAAATCAACTAAGCAAAGAAAAAGCCATATCCCATGGCAAAAAGCTCTCCGTCTACCCTAGGGCAGACGGAGAGCTTTGGCTAGTTACTGTTTTCATTTCTGCTTTGCTCGACAGCAAGCAGGATTTGTGCGTTAGTTAGCACATTTTCGCATTCAGTTGTTTTATGCAGTTTCATTGCACACTCGTCACAAAGTTGACCGCAGCCGATTTCGTAATTCTCGCGCCAATCTATCGGCATTGAAACAGGAACAGCGGTCAATTCACCGCACATTACGCAGCGCTCAAATCCTTCTGTATCAAGAGCAACATTTATACTCTCGGGTTCCTTTTCGGAACACGGACCGGGGATATCTTCCTTTTTGAAAAATCGGAGCACTTTGCTAATTGGTTTAATTTTCATTGTTGTTCGCCTCGGTGGTGGGTGCGCCTGTGGTTTCGCTTGCAGGCTGAGGTTCTTCGGTTGAAGTAGTTAAGTCGGAGGCCAAGCGGT
>JAZOCH010000163.1:0-2160 GCA_045596425.1 Acutalibacteraceae bacterium
CGCACTGGAGGCCCGTCTGGGTCAGTAAATCTATGGGAGTTCCCGTCGCAGGACGGTTTCCAAATATATAACTTTTAGGAGGACAATACTATGATCACTTTAATTCTCGGTCTCAAAGGCTCCGGCAAAACCAAAAAGCTGATGGCGATGTGCAACGCCGCCGTTGAACAGTCGAACGGTAACGTCGTCTTTATCGAGAAAGATAATACATTGACGTACGATTTGAGTCACAAGGCGCGTCTGGTTGCGGCGGAGGATTACGCCATTAAGGGCTTTGACGCTCTGTACGGCTACATTGCCGGTATGTGCGCAGGCAACTACGACATCACCGATATCTTTGTCGATTCCGTGCTGAAAATCGGCGGCAGCGACCTCGCGGCGCTGGTTCCCTTTGTGCAGAAGCTGACCAAGCTCGAAGCCAACGTCGTGATGTCCATCTCGGCGGACAAGGCGGATATTCCTGCTGAGCTTGCCGAGCTTGCACAGGAGATCTGATTTTCGCGGATGTATAAATTAACAGCCGACGGCGAATAATCCAACAAAGAGCAGACGGTGGGGGATGGTTCTCCCGCCGTCTTTAAAGGTAGGGGAACGGTATGGCTATCTGGTATGAGGGTAACCGCAATTTAAAGGCAAACGAGCGGCAGGAGGGTGACATCACCTACTATATCCGCGGTGTCATTGAGGTGGAGGGCGTGCGCTATGAGCGCTACGCCGTCAAGACGCATTTTATTGAGCGCGGCGAGGATTACGTGGACATTCTGCGCCGTTATGTCCTGCCATTGTATAAGGCAGGGGACGTGGTGACGCTTGGCGAAAAGGTCATCTCGATGTGTCAGGACAACACCGTCAAGATGGAGGACGTGCGCCTCGGCTTTTGGGCGAAATTCCTTTCGAAGTTCGCCACCAGCAACCACAACGGCATCGGCATGGATGAGCCGTACAAGTTGCAGCTCGCTATCAATATGAAGGGCTTGCCGCTGATTTTGTGGGCGGTGTTCTGTGGCGCGGTGGCGCGTGTGTTCGGCAAGCGCGGCGTGTTCTATGAGATTGTCGGGCAGGATGTTGCCGGCATTGACGGCTTTTACAGCCATTCCTCGTTTGAGACGTACCACACACTCGCGGTGCTCAATCCCAAAGAGCCGGACAAGGTGTGTGCCGCTATTTACGAACAGCTTGGTATGAGCTGTGTGCTGGTGGATGCCAACGACATCGACGTCGAGGTGCTGGGCAAGTCCGCTGACCTCAACAATGTGTCGGACAAGCTACTCGCTGACCGCATCCGTGACAATCCTGCCGGACAGGACGACGAGCTGACGCCGTTTGTCATCATCCGCGACATCGGTGACGCGCCTGCGCAGCCGTATGAGCCGCTGGTAGCGGTGGAAGGTCCGACGGAATAAAAGATTTCGCGAAAAAACACGCGGAAAGAAAAATTTCTATTGACAAAACAGTCCGCAACCTATATAATATCTTGCGTGACGCTTGAGGTGAACTATGCTTGTGCAATGCAGATCTCTGTTCACGGGGGAGATAAAGACTCTTCCGATCGACACAGAATGGGATTTTTCACAGGTGGAGTTCTACGGGATATGCCCCTTCAAACGGCCGGTTCACGCGGTCGGTGAGATTACCGCTCGCGCCGGTGTGGTGAAGCTGAGCCTTCGGGTGAAATTCACTTTTGACGGGCAGTGTGATCGGTGTCTGACACCCTTCACGCGCGACTACGATATCCCCGTGGAGCACATTTTGGTGACCTCTCTCGAAAACGAGGACAGCGACTATGTCCTGCTGGATAACTACCAACTCGCACTGGACGAACTGGTGCAGACGGATATCCTGCTGGAATTGCCGTATAAGAACCTCTGTCGGGAGGATTGCCGCGGCCTGTGTCCCCAGTGCGGTAAAAACCTGAACGAAGGCCTATGCGGATGCACCGCGAAGACGGTGGATCCACGCCTGGCGGTTCTCCAACAGTTACTAAATTAAGGCGTGACGGGGTTCGAGTCCTGTCACCCCAAACCTTTGATCAATGCAAGGAGGTGCTGACAATGGCGGTACCCAAGAGAAAAACTTCCAAGGCACGGCGCGACAAGAGACGTAACAATCTCTGGAAGCTGACTGCTCCGGCTCTGGCTAAGTGCCCGCAGTGCGGCGAGT
>JAZOCH010000164.1:0-3656 GCA_045596425.1 Acutalibacteraceae bacterium
TTTTTATGGAATGGGGAATAAAGCAACACCGCCGATGCGTTTTACGCATCGGCGGTGTTTTTGTTATTCCCCATTCCACAAAAAGCGACTGAGATCCACCGTACCGTCGGCGCGAAACGCGACCCCTTCCGCTTCCAACAACGCGCGCTGACGGTCACCGCCGCCGAAGGCAAACGCCGCGGCGGTGGCGCCGAAGCGGTTGACCACCCGATGACACGGAATGGTTTCGGGGGAAGGGTTGCCGTGCAAGGCGTAGCCGACAATCTGCGACCAGTGCGGATTGCCTGCCAACGCCGCAATCTGCCCGTAGGTCGCAACCTTTCCGCGCGGAATGCGCCGCACCTGTTCGTAGATTTTTTCAAACGTATTCATCACTTTTTCTCCATTCGATAACGCTCACGCATCTGCCGCGGCGTTTCCCCCGTTACTTTTTTGAACACCTTGGTAAAATAATGCACGTCCGAAAATCCGCAGTGCTGTGCGACCGTCTGCACCTGCAAGTTCGTCGTGCTCAGCAGATGTGCCGCCAGCTCTATCCGTTTTCGGCTGACGTGCTCTGTCAGCGTTTCCCCCGTTTCGCGCCGAAACAGCGCGGACAGGTAGCTCGCGTTGATGCCCTGTGCATCCGCCAAGGCTTGCAGGCTCAAATCGGCAGTTAAGTCGGAATCAATGCGCACGATCGTCTTCTGCACCGGCTGAGAATACCCACGCATCGAGTGCTTGCGCACCAAGCGGCAATACGCACGGAACATCTCCTGCATCAGCGCCTGCATGGCGGTTGGTTCCGGAATCTGCTCGATACGCCGTGCAAAATCCGACGATAACCGGTCAATGTACAGCGGATGTACACCGCCCTCCTGCGCCGCCTTGCGCAACAAGGTATTGGTAATGATAGCATAATTTTTTAAATTGCGCAGCGGATCAGACAACCGACGTTCAAACGAATTCGTTGTAAAACCCGAAAACAACTGCTCTGCCTTATGCGTAAGCCCCTTGGATACGGCATCCATCAGTTCTCCTTCGAACGCATACCGTTCCTCCATCATCCGCATCGCCATCTCGGGATCCGTCACCGGCAAAGCCCCACGATTGGGTAGCGGCTCGTCATACCCCTCGGAACGCCCGTCCACAAACGTATAATTCTCCGGACCTTGCCAAATATGCTCGGCAAAGGCTTCCAGCACCGCGTACAGCGGACTGCCCTCGGGAAAACACAAATACCGCCCGTAGTACGTTTGCAAAGCGGCTATCCGATCGCTCGGGATATGCAACTGTTCCGCGCGTTCATACAATGCCTCTCGCTCTAATGGACGTTTTAAAAACGGGCCGACAACCAGCACGTCCGCCGCGCACGGCGGCGGCAACAGCAAAAACACGATACAGCACCCAAACGCATCCGTCACGCGGTATAGGGTGTTTTTTTGCGCGCCGGCAAACTGTTCCTCCAACGACGGAGAGAAATGCTCGTTTGCCTGCACCAGATAATCAAGTCCCTCCGCCAGCCATCCTGCTGTCGTCGCTCCCTGCCGCAGCTGTGCCACACGCACACGCAGCTTTTCACAGGTTTTTTGTAAGAATTGCCGTTGCGCATCGTACACCATTACCATCACGCCCTTCATTGGGTAGATTTGCCAATAATTTTCCTCTGTTTTCTTTATTATAGTACATTATTTTGCTGCTTACAAGCATTTACACAAAATTATTACCCATATATGCAAAAATATTACTCACTAAGGCGACGAAAATGCAGTACAATAAATTTAGCGATTATGACCGTAAAATTTATTGGAAAAGAGGAATGATTCACCATGCAAACCAAGTTAAAAGCGCGTCCTTTCGGGATGCGCGACAAAATGGGGTATCTATTCGGCGATTTCGGTAACGATTTTACCTTCATTTTGTCTACGATGATTCTGACCAAATTCTACACGGACGTTATGGGCGTTTCCGCCGCAATCGTCGGCACCATTATGATGCTGGCGCGCTTTGTTGACGCGGTGACCGACGTCACAATGGGCCGCATCTGCGACCGTAGCAAGCCCACCAAGGCCGGCAAGTTCAAGCCGTGGATTCTGCGGATGTGCGTGCCTGTCGCGGCCGCCTCCTTCTTAATGTACCAAAGCAGTCTTTCCGGTATGTCCACCAACTTCAAGGTCGGCTATCTCGCCATCACGTATCTGCTGTGGGGCTCCATCTTCTACACCTCCATCAACATCCCCTACGGCTCGATGGCGTCCGCGGTCTCGCCCGAACCCGGCGACCGCCAGTCCCTGTCCACCTTCCGTACAATGGGTGGTATGCTCGCCGGTATGGTCATCGGCATCGGCCTGCCTATTCTGGCGTACGAGAAGGTCACTGCCACCGACGGCACGGTCAAGGAGACCCTCATCGGCAGCAAGGTAACGCTTGCAGCCGGTATTTTCTCCATCCTTGCCATTATATGCTATTTGCTGTGCTACAAGCTGGTGACCGAGCGCATCGTTCCCAAAGAGGAAGCACAGGCCAAAGGCCCCTCCGTCGGTCAGATGCTCAAAAGTGCCATCACCAACCGCGCACTGCTGTCCATCATTGTCGCCTCTGTCGTGATGCTGCTCGCTCAGCTGACGATGCAGAATATGGCCGCGTACATCTATCCCGATTATTATAACAATGCCGACGCGCAGTCCGCCTCCACGGCAATGATGATGGTCGGTATGATTGTTGCCGCCGTCTTCGCTAAGCCGCTGGCCGCAAAGTTCGGCAAGGCAGAAGTCTCGGTCGTGTCCAACCTGTTTGCCGGCGTGGTGATGGTCGCCATCTGGGTCATCCGCCCTGCAAACGTATGGGTATACTGCGGTCTGCAAATGCTCGCGTGGTTGGGCCTTGGCATCTTCTCGATGGTAAGCTGGGCGCTCATTACCGACGTTATCGACTACTCCGAGCTGCGCAACGGTGTGCGCGAGGATGGCTCCGTCTATGCCATCTACTCCTTTGCTCGTAAGCTCGGTCAGGCGCTGGCCGCCGGTCTGTCCGGTTGGTTGCTGACCGCCATCGGCTATGATTCCAAAGCGGCCGCCGATGGTCTCAAACAGACCGAGAGCGTGCTTGGTGGCATCTTCGATATCTCTACCCTGCTCCCTGCCGTAGGCTTTGTTGCGCTGGCGCTCGTGCTGTGGTTCTGGTATCCGCTGCACAAAAAGCAGGTAGACGAAAACGTTGCCGCGCTCAAAGAGAAGCACGCTGCTGACGAAACCGAATAATCCCAACACATCGCAGGAGGACTCTGTCTATGAGAAACATCATCAGCCTGAACGCCGCTTGGGCGTTCAACAAGCAAACCGATATCCCCACCGTTCTGCCCACCGACTGGGAAGCGGTCAACCTGCCCCACACCTGGAACGCCGTGGACGGGCAGGTCGGCGGTAACGACTATTTCCGCGGCACCGCCATCTACGCCAAGACACTGAACAAGGCGGATTTGCCCGAGGCGGCACAGGTTTATCTGGAAATCCGCGGCGCCAACTCCTCCGCCGACGTATATATGGGCGGCAAAAAGCTCGCCCACCACGATGGCGGCTATTCCACCTGGCGCGTCAACCTCACTGCGGCACTGAAAGAGGAAAACCTCCTCGTCATCGCCGTAGACAACAGCCCCAACGAGACCGTGTATCCCCAGA
>JAZOCH010000165.1:0-3944 GCA_045596425.1 Acutalibacteraceae bacterium
TAAAGTTGGCGCGCAGACCCTCAACGATCTCCTCGTCGACGCCCTTGGCAATACCGACTACGTGCTCAGCCGCCCAGGTGCGCTCGCCGCCCTGCTCGTTAAACTTATCCGCGCCGACACCGCAAACGGGGCAAACCTTCGGCGCCTCGTCACCGTTGTGAACATAACCGCAAACACTGCAAACAAACTTTTTCATACCTGTTACCTCCAAAAATATTTTTATTATTGACAATTTATATCAGACAGAAGCCGAAGCTCCCGAGTCTGCCGTAGAACACGCGGCACACAAGCCGCTCAGAGACAACTCCTGCCCCTGCACAAGACATCCATCCAATCCCTCTGCCCCGTTGAGGAGAACACTCTCCACCGCGTGGGGCATCATCGAGATATCCTTGATACAACCGCAGGCAACGCAGCGGAAATGCGCGTGCGGTGTCAACCCTGCATCGTACCGTCGCTCCTCCGTACACAGCGGAAGCTCCCGTACCAGCCCTGCCTGCACTAATGCGTGCAGAGAATTGTACACCGTCGTTCGCGAAAAGGTGGGCTGGTCAACGGATACCGCCTCATACACGGTGTCAACCGACGGATGTATCGGATGACCGAGCAGATATTCATATACTGCCAAGCGCTGTTGCGTCGGGCGAACCCCGTGACTACACAAAAGCTGTGCCATCTGCTGTCTATCCATAACGCCCTCCTTTCTTGTAATCATTTCTAATTTGTAATGATTACAAATAAATAATACACGAACCATTCTCATTTGTCAAGCGTTTTTTCAAAAAAATTGAAAAATTTTTCACCCACGATGACGGCGGTCATCGTGGGTGAATTTTCGCGCATTAAATCCAAAGCATACCGAAAACGTGAGCGCAAACCGTCAGTAAAACCGTTTGCGCTCAATGCTTATATTACTATTATATATTATTTCAATATAAAGTGCCTCGGCAGGCCGTTTTCGGTAAGCACCGTCGGTTCACCCTGCACCAGCGGACGAATATACGCCAGCACCTCATCGGTGACGTTATTGCCCTCGGGGGTGATCCACTCGCGCGGCACATACTTCACCTGATTGGCCGCCTGCTCGACGGGAATGCAGGTGTATGTAGCCTCATACGGTTCGGTACTCACACGCAGAATGGCGGCAACCTTGCCGGTCTCCCCTGCCACCGCGGCGCGCACCGCCGCCATACCAACCGCCTCCGCCTCGGCAACGTCCGTTGCCGAGGCAATATGCGCGGCACAGCGTTGCAGAATGTTCAGCTCCACCGAGCGCACCTTACAGCCAAGGCGCGTGCTGACGATGTTTTCCAGACACTTGCCGACACCCGACAGGTACTTATGGCCGAAATTATCCACCTTGCCCGACTGGAATTCGCTGGCTTCGTCAATCTCAACGCCCTCCGATACCGCGACAATCACGGTACGGCTGGTCTGCTGCACACGTTTAATGTCTTCGAGGAAGTTCGCGACAGAAAACGGAACCTCTGGCAAATACACCAGATGCGGTGCGGTTTCCCCGAGCAAACGGGGCAATGCCGCCGAGGCGGTCAACCATCCCGTGTCGCGGCCCATAATCTCCACAATCAGCACCGAGTCGAGGTCGTAAACCGTGCAGTCACGAATCATCTCCGCCATACTCGTGGCAACGAACTTCGCCGCCGAGCCGTAACCGGGGGTATGGTCCATCTCCATTAGGTCATTGTCAATCGTTTTCGGCACACCCATCACGCGGATAGGGCAACCAACCTGCGCAAAATACGTCGACAGTTTATGTACCGTATCCATCGAATCGTTACCGCCAATGTAGAAAAAAGCACCGATGTTGTGGCTTTCCAACGTGTGGCGAATGGATTCATACACGCTCGGTTCCTTGTCTGCGCTCGGCAGCTTATACCGACACGAGCCAAGCGCCGATGCCGGCGTCTGGCGAAGCACCGCCATAGCCTCCTCGGTGGCAAGGCGGTCATTCAGCGCCACCAAGCGGTCATGAATAACACCCTCAATGCCGTTAAGCGAACCGAAAACCGTGTCGATTGCATCCTCCGCCAGCGCTTGACGAAATACGCCGAGCAGCGATGCGTTTATCACGCCGGTGGGACCACCGGATTGTGCGACTGCAATGTTCATAAACAATATTCCTCTCTTATGCTAAATTGAGTGTTTGGATGAGCAACAACCACGCGAGACCATAGTAGGTCACAACCGCAACAAGGTCATTGACCGTGGTAATCAGCGGCCCTGAGGCAACCGCAGGGTCAACGCCCAGCTTACGGAACAGTATCGGCGTTGCCGTACCCGTGATACCCGATACCATCATCGCCAGCATCAGTGCAATGCCAAGGCATCCCGACACCGCAAACGACAGCATCATCGTTCTCCCCTGCAACAGCCACAGATACAGGCCGATAAGCACAAACGACAGCAAACCGAGCAACAAACCGTTAAACAAGCCGATGCGCGCCTCTTTGAAAATTAGTTTTAACTGCTGGATACCGTTCAGATCATCATCCATCAACACACGGATGGTGACCGCCAGCGATTGTGTACCGACGTTGCCTGCCATACCGAGAATGAGCGACTGGAAGCCGACAATCAGCGGCAAGGCATCCACCACGCCCTCAAACAGACCGACCACACCCGATACGCCCATGCCGAGAACCAGCAGCACCAGCAACCACGGTATGCGCTTACGCATACTCATCAAAAGCGGCTCTTGCAAGTCTTCCTCTTCCGTCAAGCCGGCGAACTTCGCGTAGTCTTCGCCCAACTCTTCGTCCACGACCTCGACAATGTCTTGCGCGGTGATAACGCCGAGCAGGCGGTTATCATCCCCCAACACGGGGATAGAGTCTTCGGAATAATCTTTCAGCTCTTCGATGCAAGTCGCAATCGACTCGTGTGCATACACCACGGGGTATGAGGTGACGATCAAATCATCCAGATTGGCATCCTCGCGGGCAACAATCAAATCCTTGAGCGCAATCGCGCCATAAAAGGTACCATCCTCATTGAGCGCGTACAACGTGGAAATATTGTCATTGTCCGCCGCCTGACGAATGAGCGAGCGCATTGCCTGCTTGATGGTCAACTGCTTTCCGATGGCGACAAAGTTGGTCGTCATCTTACTACCGATCTCATCGTCCTCGTAGGAGTCAATAAGGTGAATATCCTCCACGACCTCGGGATCGATCAGTTCGAGCAGTTCCTGACGCTTTTCCTCGTCCAGTTCTTCCAGAACGTCCACCGCATCGTCCGCGTCCATACCTTCGATAACATCGGCGGCAATCTCGTCGCCGAGTTCTTCCAAATAGGTTGCGACATCCTCCAAATAAGCGAACACATCGCTCATTCGCTCGGTGCCGAGCACACGGTAAAGACGCTTACGCTCGGTTTCGCCAAGCTGTTCGAGCACGTCCGCCAAGTCACCATCGTGATAATCGTCGAGCAGCTCACGCAGGTCACCGAGCGAACGGCCGCTGTGCAATAATTCCAACAGCTCCGATGCATAGTCGCGGCGAGTAGGCGTGACTGCCTCATCCTCCTGCGTATAGAGGATGTCCTTCTTCTCTTCTGCCATAGTCTATTCCTCCTGTCTCGATCCGACAGCAAGGCGCACGGGCAGACAACCGTCTTTTATCCCCTCAGCAGAGTATAAAAGCACACGGTGAGCCTATGGGCGTGCTGTGGATCGTTGGTTATTCGCGGTTTGGGATTAGGCACAGGGCTGCCGTCCATAAGATCACCGTCCTTTCTTACGCCAATAGCGTATTTAATCCTTTTTATTATACAAATATCTGCCGCAAATTGCAAGTGTAGTTTTCCCGAAAAAGAGAAAACGATGTGAATCGAGGCGAATGTTAAAATTAACGGATTTTGTTTTAGGTTTAAGTCATTTGCTTAGGCTTAGACATCGCGGCGTAACAAAACAGCCGAGCAGAGCG
>JAZOCH010000166.1:0-6815 GCA_045596425.1 Acutalibacteraceae bacterium
TCAAAACGGTATGACGCAGTTAGAGCTGGCGGAGCGACTAAATTATACCGATAAGGCGGTATCCAAATGGGAACGCGGCGAATCCTATCCCGACGTTGCCACATTAAAAGAAATTGCTGACCTGTTTTCGGTGACGGTGGATTACCTCTTGCAGGAGGAACATCCCCAAGAGAAGATGACGCGTCGCGAATATACGCGTCGCCAAAAGCGTAATCGGTTATTGATTACTGCCATCTCGTGTGTGCTGGTGTGGCTGATTGCGACGATGGTGTTTACCAGTATGGATATGCTGACAACCGAATTGCGCGGTCAGTGGTTGGCGTTTGTGTACGCCGTGCCCGTAACGGCCATCGTTATCTTGGTTTTTAACAGTATTTGGGGCAGACCGCGATGGAATTTCGCCATTATCTCGTTATTGATGTGGAGTGTTCTGGCAACCGTTTGTTTGACGATGCTGTCGCTGAATTTGTGGCTGCTATTTTTGGTCGGTATCCCTGGACAGATCATTATCCTTCTGTGGGCAGGTATTCGAAAATAACATACACAATAAGAATGAGCCGATGGGCGTTTGCCCATCGGCTCTGGTTTTGCGGTCATTCCGTGACTTTTTGCACCAACTTTTTACGTAGAGGCAGTCCCTTGTCGGTGTAAAGCGCAGGGGAACGGTCAATGATGGCGAGTATCATCATAAAGTTGCATATCAGCTTTGGCGTGAGCAGAGGATAGTCCACCAAGCCGTGTAGGATAAATGCCGCGGCAAACATCAGCACGGCGAAGCCCATCCAGAATGCACGGGTATGTCCGTTGCGCATCAGCTTGATGCCGAAACGAATGACGAAGAAGCCTAAAACAGCCATAATACCGAGGGCGATAATACCGCCCTCCATGAGTACTTGCAACACGAAGTTATGTGCGTGTACCGTGGGGATGCCGTTTTCAACAAGCATATCCCAAGTGTTCTGGATGCCTGCGCCGTAACCAAACACCGGACGGTTGGCGATCTCCGCCAGACACTCGAACCATATGCGGAAACGCTCGTTGATTGCCATATCGGCAGTGGAGTTGTTGATGATTTCAGCAGGGGTGGTGATCACATTGTTGAGCGAGTCCCCGATACTACCGCCGATGTTGCTCACCGACTCACCTATACCGGGGTCGGAGGTGATGGAATCCAGCACCTTGCCGCCGACCTTGATGCCGGGGATGATGGAGATGAGGCGCTTGACCACTTCGTCGGGCACCAGAATAAAGGCGCTGACAAGGTACATCGTGACAGCGGCGAAGCGGCGGCGGAAATTGAGCACGATCAACGCCAGACACAGCACCAATAAGGCCATATAGCCGCCGCGGGAGAAGGAAAAGAGCACGCCGCTCAGCGTGAGTAACAAGCAGATTCGGCAGAATATGCGAATTTCTTTGCGTCGCTCACAGAAGTTGAAATAAACCACAAACGGTGCAACAGTCATCAGATATTCCGCCAAAATGTTGGGGTTGTTAAAGGTTGAGCAGGAGCGCAGAAGATAATAGGGGTTTTCGATTTTTAACGGGAGATACGAAAACACAAACTCATCCAGCGGCTTCCAAAATTCAATGGGGTTACTTTCGGTGAAGAAGCCGATTCGGTATTGACAGCAGGCGATAAGTCCCACGATACCGGCCACGGCGGTCAGACACAGCAGCAAGGAATCGCAACGCTCCGTATCGGTGAGCAGGTTATACACCAGCATATACACCAAGAAAAAGAATCCCCACATACCCACCGTTGCTAACGAGTGCAGGAAGTTGCGGCTGTAAAGTGTGGTGATGAACGTATATCCTATATACACGAGCATGATCTTGCCGATAGTGCCCAAACGGACACGCCGCCCGTTTTTTCGCAGGTCAACCCACGCGAGAATAATGGCAGGGATGGCGAGCAAGAAGCTGATGTATTCGGGAAAAAGCGGTATCAGTGCTATCAAAACGAAGGATTTGAGCCACGGCTGTGACAGATCCGTTCGAAATTGTCTGAGATTGGTGCTCATAGTTGTCTCCTTTCAGGATGATCACACGCTTGTACTATACCACATAATTCCTCTCTTTACAACAAAGGTTACAAACCTGTTATCTTTTTAATAGAAGCGCACAATTTCCTTGCTTCAAAGACGGTATATTTGTCCCGTAACACGCATATAGTGTTTCGAGATGAAAAGGAGTGGATACTATGGAACAGCTGTTGCGCAAGGAGAAGATTGCCGTTACCGAGTCGGTGCTGGACGCGGCAGAGGAGTACGCAATCAGTGGAGATTTTATTTTACCCGAATATTGTCCGGATGTGGCGGTTGTGCTGAAATGTATGGTTACGCCACAGCTTCACAGTCGCCGTTGGAGCGGTGATACCTTTGTCATCGACGGGATGGCAGTGATGCGGATTCTGTATCTCGACGAAGAACGCTGTTGTGTGCGTGAGGCGGAATTTACACAACCTATTAACTGCGTCCTGCGCGGTCAAAGCGGCTGTGAGGGTGTTCCCGTACGGGTGTGGGTGACACAGGATTACGTCAACTGCCGTGCGGTCAGTCCGCGTCGTATCGAGGTGCGCGGCGGATTCACCGTGCACGCCTGTGCCGAGAGAGCAAAGATGGTCGAACTCCCTTGTGCGCCATCGGCGGATAGACTGTACACCAAGGGTATATCAAAAACGGTCAGTGCGCCGTTATCCGCAGGCGAAAAACTGCTGACGGTCAATGAAACGCTGGCGTTTGACAGCGGCCTTCCGGCGGCGGAACAGTTGCTCGGTGGTGAATGCACTGCCGCGGTTACCGAGGTAAAGCTGCTCACCGATAAAGCGATCGTCAAAGGGCAGATATATTTGCACCAGTTATATACGGATGATAGTGTGTCGGGTACAACGTATGTGTTGGATTATGCCGTGCCGTTCAGCGCGATTATGGATGTGGACGGCGTGTGTGACGGGCAGTTGTATACGGCACAGGTGAATGTGTTATCCGACACCGAGGAGTGTGTAGCAGGGGAGGGTGGGCAGAATTCGGCGCTCGGCTTTACCGCGAAATTGCTTGTACAGTTGTTTACATACAAAAAAACGGTGGCGGAATTTGTAACGGATGCGTACCACGCGGATTGTCCCGTCACGGTCAGCGAGGAAGCCGTGAACGGTTGCTCGCTCATTGAGGTGCTTCGCCAGACAGCGACCGTGCAAAAGAGTGTGGCACTGCCCAGTGAGGGTTTGCGCGAGATCGTGGATGCGTGGGTGATGCCGATGCCGTGTAACGGACGGCTGGAAAACGGGCGTTTGGAAACGGATGTACCGATACTGCTGTCGATGTTGGTGAGGGATACCGACGGAGTTATCGCGTATTATGAGCGTGCGGAGGATTTCCGTGTGGAATGTGCCTGCTCAGTGCCTTGTAATGAGGCGTCCGTTACGGTTAAGGTGTATCCGTCGGTGTTGGGAATGAGCTACGCCGCGGTAGGGGATAAACTGGACGTACGGCTAACGTTGTTGCCGAGTTGCGAGTTGTGGGAAACGATGCAAGACAAAGTGGTAAGGGAAATCACTTTACAGAGCGAGAATCCGTATCCGTCAGACGGAGCTGCTTTGCGTCTCTACTATGCCGAAGCAGGGGAATGCGTTTGGGATATTGCCCGACGCTGTCACACCTCGCCGAAGGCCGTGTGCGAGGAAAATGACCTGCACGATGAGATGATCAGCGCAAAAACGGTATTGCTCATTCCGACGAATTAACCAAAAAACAGCGAGTCGCTCGGTTGAGCGGCTCGCTGTTGATTATTTGAGATATGGGAGAATTTGCGCAATGCTTTCGGCGGTGTAGGTAGGGCGAATGTTGCTGTTACGCCACATTTCACGGGTGGTTTCGCCGGTAAACACCAGCACGGTATCGATACCGGCGTTGACACCGCAAGCGATATCCGTGTAGAGGCGGTCACCAATCATAACCGCGTTTTTGGGCGTTACTCCGGATTTCTGCATTGCCAGTTGCGCCATTGTCGGTTCGGGTTTGCCGATGAAATATGGGCGTTTGCCTGTCGCGCGCCACAGCATCTCGCACACACTGCCGCAGTCGGGTACGTAGCCGAATGCGGTGGGACACACCCAGTCAGGGTTGGTGGCGAGATAGGTGATGTCATTTCTCAGCAGTACGCAGGCGTCTTTCAACTTTTGGAAAGTCAGCTCGGTGTCGTTGCCCATCAGCAGGCAGTCGATGCCGTCCTCCAAATGGTCGGTCACGCAAAAACCGTTGTCCGCCACTTCCTTGCGAAAGGATGCGGTGCCGGCGGCATAGATTTTATTTCCGCGGTAATGCTCCTGCAAATACACGCAGGTTGCCATCGTAGAGGTGAAGAAATCCTCTGCCGTCGCCTCAATGCCGAGGCGCTCGAGCTTTTCGATGTACACCTTGACGCTTTTGGAGGAGTTGTTGGTTAAGAACAGATAGCGTCCGCCGTTCACCTTGATTTGTTGCAGAAATTCTATACAACCATTAAAGAGGTCGTCGTCCAGATACAGCGTACCATCCATATCCAGCATAAATAATTGTTTGGTTTTCAGTGCATTCATAATGCTCCCTCCACGCATAGATAGTAGGATGTATCCTTTGACAACATTATCAATAAGGAAAGGGTGAATAGGATGAACGCGACGGATATGCTTGACCGCTTGCACGCGTGGGTATGGGGACCGACGTTGCTTTTGTTGGTGCTGGGCGTTGGCGTACTGCTGTCTGTTCGCTGTGGCTTTGTGCAGGTCGGACGGCTAGGGGAGGCGTTTCGTCTTCTGCGACACGCTGGCGACGGCGAACAGGGGGTAAGCCCGTTCGGCGTGCTGTGCACGGCGTTGTCCGCCGCTATCGGCACGGGGAACATTATCGGCGTTGCCACGGCGGTGGCGGCAGGCGGCCCCGGTGCGATTTTTTGGATGATGATTTCCGCGTTTTTCGGTATGGCGACGAAGTTCGCCGAAGGCGTATTGGCGGTCAAATACCGCACTACACACAACGGTGAGAATATAGGTGGCCCGTTTGCCTATATCGAACGGGGGCTGGGGCATCGATGGCGATGGTTGGGTAAGCTGTACGCACTGTTCGGTGCGTTGGCAGGCTTACTCGGCATCGGTACGCTCACGCAGAGCAACAGCATCGCCGTCGCGGTTGAGAGCTTGGTGCAAGCAGGCGCGACACCGGTGCGTATCGGGGATACCGCTTATTCGTGGGTAACGGTGACGGTGTGCGCCCTTGTCACGGTGCTTGCCGCGGCGGTCATTCTCGGCGGTATCGGGCGGATTTCTCGTGTAGCGACGGTGCTGGTGCCGCTCATGCTGTGTGTGTACGTCGGGGCAATGGGTATGGTTTTACTTACCAATCTATCCCGTATTCCGTCGGCGCTTTGGTTTATTGTCCGTTGTGCGTTTACACCCAAAGCGGCGCTCGGTGCCGCCTGTGGTATCGGCGTACAGCAAGCGATGCGATTGGGTATCGGGCGAGGGGTGTTTTCTAACGAGGCAGGGATGGGCACCGAAGCGATTGCCGCCGCGGCATCGCGCACAACATCTCCCGTACAGCAGGGGTTATTGTGTATGATGAGTACCTTTATTGATACGGTCGTGTTGTGTACGGCGGCAGGGCTGACGCTGGTGGTGACCGATGCTTGGCAACAGAGCGAGCTTCACGGGGTAGCGATGACCGCGTATGCGTGGGCACAGAGCTTGCCTTGCTCGCCGTCTGTGTCACGGTTTTTGCTGATGTTGTGTCTGTCATTCTTCGCGTTTTCCACCATCCTCGGTTGGAACTTCTACGCCGAGAGCTGTATGCGCTATCTCTGCGACGCGCACAGAGGGTGGATGCGCGCCTATCGGGTGGCGTACATTGCGGCGGTACTGGTCGGACCGTATCTATCGGTATCGGCGGCATGGACGGTGGCGGATATTTGTAATGGGTGTATGATGTTCCCCAATCTAACCGCATTACTTGCCCTCAGCGGCGTGGTAGCACGCGAGACACGGCAATATTTTGCCCAAAACCCGAAAAACTAGCCAAAAAACGCAAAAAACCGCTTGACGGCGGCGAAAAAGGCTGATATAATGTTACAGTTCATGAGATGTGGACAATCCTTGCTTCGTACAAAGATACGAGGCCATCAGACCATAAGGAGGTGCAACAATATGCCCACAGTCAAAGCTTCCTACGAGGCGGTATTCATTTTCTCCCTCAAAGCAGGGGAAGAGGCGGTTGCCGAACTCAAGGAGAAATTTCGTGCACTGATCGAGCAGAACGCGGAGATCGGTGAGGTCGATGAGTGGGGCAAGCGCAAGCTCGCTTACCTGATCGACGATGAGGCGGAAGGCTTCTACGTGCTGTACAACTTTGTCAGCGGTCCGGCTTTCCCGGCGGAGCTCGAGCGTGTCAGCGGTATTACCGATGGCGTGCTGCGTTCCATGGTTGTCCGTAAGAACGAGGAATAAGGAGGGAAAATTATGAACTCAATCTGCTTAATGGGACGTTTGACCGGCGATGCCGAGCTCAAAACCACCCAAAGCGGCGTTTCCGTTACCAGTTTCAGCGTGGCGGTGGATCGTGCGTTCCGTTCCAAGGATCAGGAGCGTCAGACCGATTTCATCAATTGCGTGGCATGGCGCGGTACTGCTGAGTTTATCTCCCGTTATTTCCGTAAAGGACAGCGTATTGCGCTGCATGGCTCGTTGCAGTCGCGCAGTTATACCGCGAACGACGGCAGTAAGCGTACTGTCTTCGAGGTCGTGGTCGACAATGCATTCTTCTGTGAGTCCAAGGGCGGTCAGA
>JAZOCH010000167.1:0-2951 GCA_045596425.1 Acutalibacteraceae bacterium
CAAAGAAAAACAAGAGAAGCCATCTTCAACTCTTTTACGAAACTGCTTTCAAAAAAGGATTTTAATCAAATAACCGTAGGAGAAATTATTGACGGAGCAGACGTGGGCAGAGCTACCTTCTATTCTCATTTTGAAACAAAAGATTTTCTGCTCAAAGAGTTTTGCGAGGAATTGTTCTGTCATATATTCGACGCAGAGAACGATAAAAGACGCGAGCATACGCATATTTTTGCATGTGACAGTTCTGGCCCTGTTTTCTTACACTTGTTTCAGCATTTGCAAAAAAATGATAATAACATATTGGCTCTATTATCTTCACAAAACAATGAATTGTTTTTAAGATACTTTCGGACAAACCTTGAAAAGCTTATTGAAAACCATCTTTCCTTGTTTGAATCACAAAAGACCGATAATGTCCCTGATCTGTTTTGGAAGAATTATATAGCATCCACCCTTGTGGAAACAATAAGATGGTGGATCAATAACGGCGTGAAGGAAAGTCCCGAAGTTATAACCGAATATTTTTTCAAGGTTATATAAAAACCTTTTTGATAATGCAGCCAAAACTAGAAATTTGGGGGAAACTTTACAAAGAAACCATTTTTCTTGTGTCAATCTTACGTTCATTAGGAATGTAAACAAAAAGCTCGATTTGTCTGATAGACAAATCAGGCTTTTCGCTTTTATTTCTCACAATACGCCTTGTACTGCTCCGCTAACCACGCCTTGACCGCGGCGAGGCCATCGGTGTCCAGTGCGAAGGTCGCTTCTGCCTGCTTTTCGGCAAGCTCACTCGACAGCATCCCCAGCCACGTAAACACCGCAAAATGGCTCTCAATATCCTCCTCCGCCTTCGCTTTGACGGGCGTAATGCGGTAGTTAAGCCCTTTGTGACTGCCGCAAAAGGCATTGTCGCTCATAAAAAAATGAATGCCCGGAATCGGGAAATCGGGTAATGCCATAGGAAACACTCCTTAATCTAACATAAATTCGATCTGCTGCACCGTCCCCTCGCTCATCGCGAGGGTGGTCGGGTGGATATACACAATGCGTTTGAGCTTTTGCCGCGCATAGCGCACCGTCGCGGCGGTGCCGGAACGGCGCTCCGCGTCGATCGGCGTATACACCGCCAGCACCGTGTCGGCGTTATCCACCATCCAGCGATTGCGCTTGCGGTAGCAGGCGGCGGAATTTTCCTGCGCCTGCTCGGGCGAAAACAGTATCTCCACCCGTGTGCAAGCGCCAAGAATACGGCGATACTCGCGGCGGTCGGCGGCAGCCCAACGGCTCTCCTGCCCCTCAAAAGGCACGGCGGCAATCAGCTCCACCTCGGGATGCTCCTGCTGCAAAATAAGCACCTCCGCGGCCGCCCACAGGTCAACCCCAACGCACATACCGCTGATAAAGGTGTGGCAGCCCTCGGCATAAAGCCGACGAATCTGCCCTCCGAGTGCCTCACGCACGTGTTCGGGGCGAAGCCCCTCTTGTTCAAAAGGAAAGCGGTGCGGACGGTAGCCCGTAAAGCAGCACGCGCGACTGCTTTCGCCCGATTTTTGGGTTATCATTCGCCCATCCCCTTTCCTTGTTCCCTATTGTACCACATAATTTGCCGGATGCAAAGGGGAAATTTGTGAGCAAAACAAAAAGGCGGATAAAACCGCCTTTTTGTTTATTCTCCGATTCTCTCACGGATATATTCACCGACCTGCTCAGCCGAAACACCAAGTGCCAGCGAAAATTCCTCCTCTACCAAGCGGACACATTCCTGTAAGATCATCTCATCTGCGGTGGAAAACTTTTTATTTTCAGCTGCCTTTTCCTGTTTCTTCGCATAAAGGCAACGCACCAATCGCACAATTTGCCGACGGTCACCACCGGCGATGATTGTGCGAAACTGCACCGCGCGCTCGACGCGGTCCTCAACCCACGGAACGTCCGTCTGCGTAACCGAAAAGAGAACATCGTCAATCTCGTTTTTTGTCAGCAGTGGGCGCAAGCGTCCCAACAGCATCTCGTTGCCACAAGGTACATACACCGACGAGCAAGAATCACTCACAGGAGCAAGAATGTAGTATTCCTCTTTATCAGCACCAAAAGACAACCACTGTCGATCCACCACACGGCAAACGCCCATCTTACCGTATACCACGTATTGGTCTTTTTCAAAACACGGACTCACCGTCAACACCCTCTTTAAAAAGTAAGGCGGCTCAACCGCGTTATGCTGTTGAGCCACCCGATTTCTTCTATTTTAGCATTTTTGCAAGAATATTTCAAAGGACATTTTTCACAAAAATCTCCTCGAAATCCCGTTGTTATAATGCCTTACAGGTGCAGGACACGCTCCTTGATTTCCTGCGTGCGACCCTGATTCCAGTACTGCGTGCCGATGTAGCCGCAGGTGCGGCGAGCAACGTTCATCTTGCTCTGGTCGGTGTTGCCGCAGTGCGGACATTTCCAGATAAGCTTGCCGTCCTCTTCCTCAATGGCAATCTCGCCGTCGTAGCCGCACACCTGACAATAGTCGCTCTTGGTGTTGAGCTCAGCGTACATAATGTTGTCGTAGATGAACTTCATCACCGACAGCACCGCGTCGAGGTTCTGCTGCATATTCGGCACCTCGACGTAGCTGATGGCTCCACCGGGGGACAGCGCCTGGAATTTCGCTTCCAGTGCGAGCTTATCAAACGCGTCGATCGGCTCGGTGACGTGGACGTGATAGCTGTTGGTGATATAGCTCTTATCCGTCACGCCCTCGACGATGCCGAAGCGCTTTTGCAGGCACTTGGCGAACTTGTAGGTGGTGCTTTCAAGCGGCGTGCCATACAGCGAGTAGTCGATTACCTCCGCCGCTTTCCACTTCGCCGTGTACTCGTTGAGCTTCTTCATAATCTCCAAGGCCAGCGCCCGCCCCTCCGCCTCCCCCACTGCCGTGTTCGGCTGCCGCCGCC
>JAZOCH010000168.1:0-4938 GCA_045596425.1 Acutalibacteraceae bacterium
GGTCTGGAAGGCAGTGTCATTATTGACAAGATTCGTACCGCCGATAAGAAAAACTATGGCTACAACTTCGCTACGGAGGAGTTTGTGGATATGTTTGCGGCCGGTATCGTTGACCCGACCAAGGTCACCCGTTCTGCGTTGCAGAATGCTTCATCCGTTGCCGCGATGGTGCTGACCACCGAGTCGCTGGTTGCGGATAAGAAGGAGCCTCTGCCTCCGGCACCGCCTGCCGGTGCCGGCATGGAAGGCATGTATTAATAGCAAGAAAAAGCCGAATGCGTTATCGCGTTCGGCTTTTTCTCTTGTATATCGTGCGGTTTCGTGGTACAATATCAATAGTATTGTCAAACGGAGGTTCATAATGAGAAAGTTGACTGCTTTGCAACCCGAACGGGTGTTTTATTATTTTGAGGAAATCGCCGCGATTCCGCACGGCTCGGGGAACACGGCGGCAATCAGCGAGTATTGCGTTGCGTTTGCAAAGAAACACGGTCTTGTATTTGTGCAGGACAAGCTCGGTAACGTGATTATTAAGAAAGCGGCAACCGAGGGATATGAGAATCACCCGACGGTGATTATTCAGGGGCATCTGGATATGGTGTGTGAAAAGGCGCCCGATTCTGCGCACGATTTTGAAAAAGACGGGTTAGATCTCAGCGTTGACGGCGATTGGTTGTGTGCCAACGACACCACGCTTGGCGGCGATGACGGAATCGCGGTGGCAATGGCGCTGGCGATTTTGGAGGCGGAGGACATTCCGCATCCACCGTTGGAGGTGCTGTTTACCGTTGATGAGGAGATTGGTCTGTTGGGCGCGGCGGCACTGGACGGTGCGCAGATTGATGGGCGATTGCTCATTAACATCGATTCTGAGGATGAGGGCGTGCTGACCGTCAGCTGTGCCGGCGGCTCTCGCGCGGATATTACCTTGCCGATTACATGGGGGAATAACTCCTGGAACACCTATGAGATTACGGTAGACGGTTTACAGGGTGGTCATTCCGGTGTGGAAATCGATAAGGGCCGACTCAATGCCAATAAGGTGATGGGGCAGTTCCTCAGCACGTTGGATACCTACCGCATCGTGCGCATTGGTGGCGGACAGAAGGATAACGTTATTCCGCGCAGAGCGACCTGCGTTCTTGCGTCACCAACGGATATCACTGCGTTTGGCGAAGCATTCGCGCAACAAATGCGTGTGGAGAGTGACCCTGATTTAACGCTAACCGTGAAATACGCACCTGCCGAAAACTATGCGATGACCGATGAGTCTACCGGACGGGTTGCAGAATTCCTCACAACCGTTCCTAACGGAATTGTGTCGATGAGCCGTGAGATTGACGGCTTGGTACAGACGTCGCTCAATCTTGGTGTTTTAACCACACAAAAGGACGCCGTCAAAGCGAGCATCGGTCTGCGCAGCAGCGTGAATGCCGAAAAAAACGCGCTGGCAGACCGCGTGGCGCAGGTGGCTGAAACTTGTGGCGGCAGTTGCGAGTCTAAGGGGGATTACCCTGCATGGGAGTATCAAAGCGATTCCCGTTTGCGTGATACGATGTGCGACGTATGGGAGAAGCTTTACGGCGTCAACGCTAAGGTGATTGCTATTCACGCAGGTCTGGAATGCGGTTTCCTCTGCGAGAAACTGGATGGCTTGGATGCGGTATCCATCGGCCCCGATATGCAGGATATCCACACCTGCCGCGAACGATTGTCGATATCCTCGGTCGCACGTGTTTATCGCTATGTGTGTGAGGTTTTAAAAAATCTATAAGCAACAGAAAAAGCGGAGAGCAACAGCTCTCCGCTTTTTGTTTGTTATTTCCACTCGATAAAGTGGTAGCTATCCAATATCTGAAAGTATCGAGCCAGCCGCTGGTAAAGCGGATGTGCCTCCTCGCCGAAATGTTCGTCAACCAGCTTGCCGATATCCGTGATGGTCATAACGCCATCCATCCGCGGCCACACGAAGCTGCCCATCTTGTCCAGATGGATATAACTGACCTTGGGGCGGTCGAACAGCTTTTGTGCTATGCGGTTCGCCCAGCCGGTGTTTTCAATCTCCAACGTGACGATACCCTCATCGCTCGTAGACCATTGGATGTTTGCCGGACGGCAGGGGATACGTTCCAGATAGTTTTCAGGAATAATGATTGGTTTCTTTTTCATATTACTCTTCCGTCTTCTTCGACTGTTTCTTCCACACGGTGAAAGCTAACAGCGAGAGGATAACCAGCGCAAACACAACCACGGCACCGATGGTGGATGCCCAGTTGGGGAGGTTCAGCACATTGGAGATATCGAGCAATTCACCGATGCCGAACACGGCGAACAACGCCAGCAGGATACCGACCAAGCCTTCACCGGCAATCATACCGGAGCAGAAGAGGATACCGTTGCTGATGGTGGTTTCTTTCTTCTTGCCGTCCTTCATCTTGTCGAAGAACCAACGGATGATACCGCCGACCATAATGCACGCATTGAGCTGGACGGGCAGATACACACCGATGGCAACAGGCAGAACCGGGATGCCGAGGATCTCAACAACAATGGCGATGGAAACACCCACAAGAATGAGGCCCCAGGGGAGGTTGTTGCTCATAATGCCTTCGATAACCATCTTCATCAGCGTTGCCTGCGGAGCTGCGAGCTCCTCGGTACCGAAGCCCCATGCGGCATCCAGCAGGTTGAGGGTTGCACCGATGGCAAGTGCCGAGGCAACAACGCCGATCAGTTCACCGTACTGCTGTTTTTTAGGCGTTGCGCCGAGCAGATAACCCGTTTTGAGGTCTTGCGAGGTATCGCCTGAAATGGCCGCCACAATGCATATGATGGAGCCGATGGCAATCGCTGCCTGCATACCCGAAGCACCGGACTCGCCCGTGAGTTTGAGGATAAGCGTAGCGATGAGCAGGGTGGCAATCGCCATACCGGAAACGGGGTTGTTACTGCTGCCGACTAAGCCAACCATACGGGAGGAAACAGTGGCAAAGAAGAAGCCGAAGATGACCACAATGATCGCGCCGATGAGCGATACGGGAATGGCAGGGACCAGCCATACCGCCAGCGTCAGAATGAGAATGGCAATGAGCACGATTTTGAAGTTGATATCCTGCTCGGTGCGCGCGGTGCTGGCCTGCGCCGACACGTTAAAGCCTCTGAGCGCATCGCGGAAAGTGCGCACGATGAGCGGCAGGGATTTGATAAGGCTAATGATACCGCCTGCGGCCAAAGCACCGGCGCCGATATAGCGGATATAGGTGCTCCAAATGCCGTCCGAACCGCTTGCGGCGAAGATTTCACCGATGGTTTCGGTACCGGGATACATCAGCATATTGCCGCCGAACAGCACGATCAAGGGAATAAGAATAACCCAACTGATAATACCGCCGGCAAACATATAGGATGAAATACGCGGACCGCAGATATAGCCAACGCTCATAACGGCCGGATAAATCTGCGTACCGATGGTGCCGGGATAGTTTTTCAGCGAACCGCGCAGGTTGATCTCGCTGGGTACGAGTTTAAGGCCGTCAATGATGAATTTGAAGATGGCGGCAAAGCCCATGCCGGCAAACACGGTAGATGCGTTGGCACCGCCCTGCTCACCTGCCAGCAGAACCTCGGCGCAGGCTTGTCCTTCGGGATAGGGGAGCACACCGTGCTCGCGCACAATGAGCGCGTTACGCAGAGGCACCATAAAGAACACGCCAAGCAAACCGCCGATAAGAGCAATCAAGGTGATTTCGAGCAGGTTCGGCTTGTCCATAACGTCTTCACTTGCCCATAGATACAGTGCAGGCAGAGTGAAGATGGCACCGGCGGCCAAGGATTCACCTGCGGAGCCGATGGTTTGCACAAGGTTGCTTTCCAGAATGGAGTTCTTACGCATAATAACGCGAATAACGCCCATCGCAATAACGGCGGCAGGGATAGAAGCCGACACCGTCATACCGACACGAAGGCCAAGGTAGGCATTCGCTGCACCGAATATGACCGCTAATAGCACGCCCATAATGATTGACGTAACCGTCAGTTCAGGGGTGACCTTATTTGCGGGAATATACGGTTGAAATTCTTTTTTCTCTTCCATACAATTCTCCTATTTGGTTATATTAAAATAACAATCCAAATGGATTGAAATTTCCTAAAAACAAACACAATAATTTTACCATATTGCTCAATAGGTTGTCAACAGAAACCCGCCCTTTAAAATGTTAAATTCGTGTTGAAAGCAGGCATAGGGTGAGGTATAATGGAATTAGTAAGTTGTTGAGGTGAGGTATGAACATTATTATCTATCATTCGCTTGTGTCGGATGCATTGTTTTTACGCAAAACGGTGTTCGTGGAAGAACAGGGTTTTGTCGATGATGAGGATGCGATTGACGCAATGGCGACACATCTGGTTGCCTACGATGATAGGCGCAATCCCATTGCTGCTTGCCGTTTATTTCCTGACGGGGAGGAGGGTGTGTTTGCACTGGGACGGTTTTGTGTGGTGAAGGAGATGCGCGGCCGTGGAATCGGTCAGCGGTTGCTGGCGGCGGCGGAGCGAGAAATCGCTTTGCAAGGCGGTCGGGTGATTGTACTGCATTCCCAACTGCACGCACAGCCGTTTTATGAAAAGCAAGGATACATCCCCGAGGGAGAAATAGAATACGAGCAAGGGCAACCGCACCGATGTATGAAGAAAATGGTATAAAACAAGGACTCAACCGATTGGTTGAGTCCTTGTTGCAGTTGTTTGGGGTTGATCACAGACTGCGAAGCCAATGCTCGATGAAGGTGCTCTCATATTCGTGCGCCTTGACGTTGGGGTGTCTGTTTCTGTCACTTACGGAGAAGTGATCGTTTCGTACGTTGCGTGCCAGATCGCAGACCTCGCTCTTATCATTCACTCTGTTTAGTAATGGTACAGCAAGTCGGATCGTAGCCA
>JAZOCH010000169.1:0-2818 GCA_045596425.1 Acutalibacteraceae bacterium
TGCGTACGCCTCGGCGTTGCGGCGGCATACCTCCGTCATTTGCCGGCTGCGTGCAGCTTTTAGGTTGTTGGAGATTTGTCCGCTCATTTTATCCGCTAACGTTCCTGCACGGCGCGAATACGCGAATACGTGTACGCGCGAGAATGCGATGCTGTTCACAAAGGCGAGGGAATCGGCAAACTCCTGCTCAGTTTCGTTGGGGAAACCCACCATAACGTCGGTGGTCAACTCACAGTTGGGGAATGATCGCCGCAGCTTTTCGCACAGCGTGCGGAATTCCTCTGTGGTGTAATGGCGATTCATTCGTTTGAGGGTTGCGTCACAGCCGCTTTGCAGAGCTACGTGGAACTGGGGACACAGTTTTGGCTGTGCGGCAAGCCGTTCGAGAATAGCATCGGTCATAAAATCAGGTTCCAGTGAACCTAACCGCACACGCTCAATCCCCTCAACTGCACACGCGGCATCCACCGCGTCCGCGATAGTTCTGCCGTTATCCTGCCCGTAGGCGGTAAGATTGATGCCGACAAGCACCACTTCTTTATAGCCTTTTTCTGCCAAGGCAGTCAGTTCTTTGCGTATATCCTCCGGTTCGCGTGAGCGAACGCGCCCACGCGCGTAGGGGATGATACAGTAGGAACAAAAACGGTTGCAACCGTCTTGGATTTTCACAAAAGCGCGTGTGTGTTCGGAGAAGGTGTCGATAGACAACGGCTCAATTTCTTTATCGTGCGGCGGAATATCCACGATGCGCTGATGATGAGAAAGAAATGTGGCAAGGTGCTTCGGCAGCGAACGGCGCGCGGCGTTGCCCAACACAATATCCGCCTCGTCAAACGCTTCGGCGACTTGCGGAAACGCCTGCGGCATACAGCCCGTCAACACCAAAACGGCATTGGGATTATCCCGACGGCATCGCCGCAGGAGCTGACGAAGCTTGCGGTCACTCTCGCCCGTGACGGTGCAGGAGTTAACGACGATGACGTCTGCTTTACCGGCATCGTCACCTTCGATGATAAAACCTGCCTCACACAGCAGTCGGCGCATCGCTTCGGTTTCGTATTGGTTCACCTTACAGCCAAGGGTGTGGAATAAAATCTTCATAGAAAACCTCAAAATAGCAAAGTACTTATATTCTATCGTATATAGCACAAAAAAGCAAGTATGACACGAAAATCGCAAAAAATTGCCGTAAAACAGAGTTGTAATTTTTGCGCGCATCTGTTATACTGTATGATAATCGACTTATTTAGGAGTGTAAGTATGGCATATTCGTTTTTTGCGATGCTGTCGCGTATGAAAAATATCCGTCGGTGGGCGTTGATGCGCAACACGCGTTCGGAGAATATTTGCGAGCATTCCCACGAGGTGGCGGTGATCGCGCACGCGCTGGCGCTGATGACCAACCGTCATTACGGCGGCAGTGTGGATGCGCAAAAGTGCGTGATGCTGGCAATATACCACGACGTTCCCGAGATTTTAACGGGGGATATGCCGACACCCGTAAAATACTATAATCCGGCAATTCGCGAGGCGTACCGTCAGGTGGAGCAGTCTGCCTGCGATAAGCTTATCGGGATGCTTCCTGCCGACCTGCAAGAGGAATACGATGCGCTTATCCGTCCGCAGGACGCGGACAGTGAGGAGATGCGTTTGGTCAAGGCGGCGGATAAGCTGTCAGCACTGATTAAATGCATTGAGGAGACTTCACAGGGCAACCGCGAGTTTGCGAGCGCCCGTCGTGCGACCGAGGCGGCAATTCGCAAAATGAATATTCCTGCCGCGCAGGAGTTTCTCGATGACTACATCCCTGCGTATGAGTTGGCGTTGGATGACCAGTAAGGAGTAACGGTATGCGCATATCCAAATCCTATCGTGCAACGCTGATTGCCTGCTTTTTGGGGTATGTTACGCAAGCGATTGCCATTAATCTGCTACCGTTGCTGTTTGTCACCTTCCAACGCGAATTTTCCATATCGCTGGAAGAATTGGGTTTGTTGGTGACGGTGAGCTTTTTGGTGCAGATGTCGGTTGACCTGCTTGCATCGCGCTTCGGGGACAAGCTCGGTTACCGCGCAGGCAGCATTGCCGCGCAAGTGTTTGCCGTGCTTGGGCTGGTTGCATTGAGCGTGTTGCCGCCACTGCTTTCCAAGCCGTATGTCGGCTTAATGCTGGGTACGGTTCTGATGGCCATCGGCGGCGGTCTCGTTGAGGTGCTTATCAGTCCCATTGTTGATGCAATGCCTTGTGGCGGAAAAGTCGGCGTTATGAGTCTGCTACACTCCTTTTTCAGTTGGGGCTTCTTGGCGGTCGTGCTGTTATCCACGGTGTATTTTGCCGTGTTTGGTATCGAAAATTGGCGATGGTTGCCGCTTTTGTGGGCGGTTTTGCCATTTGTGACGGGTTTGCTGTTTTGCGTGGTGCCGTTACCCCGACCGAAAACGGAAGAAGGCGGCAACAAGACGGTATTGCGCCACTTGCTGTCTACGCCGCTGTTTTGGGTGCTGATGCTGTTAATGCTGTGCGCCGGCTCCTCGGAGATTGCCGCGAGTCAATGGGCGTCCTTGTTTGCCGAGGATGGTCTTGGCGTTCCCAAGGCAATGGGTGACCTGTTAGGCCCTTGCGGCTTTGCGTTGCTCATGGGGTTGGCACGTGTGTATTTTGCCGGCGGTAAACGGGCGAAGAATATGACGCGCTCCTTGACAGCGTGCGGTATCGGCTGTGTCGGCGGCTATTTACTGATCGTGTTGTCGCCGTGGCCGCTGCTGTCGCTGGCAGGCTTTGCGGTGTGTGGTTTCAGCGTCGGGCTGATGTGGCCGGG
>JAZOCH010000170.1:0-5174 GCA_045596425.1 Acutalibacteraceae bacterium
ACCTCGAGGATGCCCTCAAGGCACGTTATGCGGTATTAGCAGTCGTTTCCAACTGTTGTTCCCCTCTGAAGGGCAGGTTGCTCACGCGTTACTCGCCCGTCCGCCACTAAGATACACAAGAAAATCCAAAAGCAAGCTTCCTTCAAATCAGCGTGTATCTCCGTTCGACTTGCATGTGTTAGGCACGCCGCCAGCGTTCGTCCTGAGCCAGGATCAAACTCTCAATATAATGGTATCTACACAGCTCAAAGCTGTATAAATCATTGTTTTGAGTTTGTAACTCATTCTGACGTCTAGCGTCTGTTTTGGTAACAATTACTTGTCACCGGATTCCTCTCCGTAAGGAGTAGGAATTAACGGGTATTTGTGTGTTTCGTTCTTGTCATACACTGTTTAATTTTCAAGGTCCTCGACATTCGGCGCAATCCGCCAAAGTCGTGCTGTGCGTTCGAGCCGCTTTGCAACGCCTCTCTCGCGAGACAGCTTTGCTATGATACCACGACTATCCCCATTTGTCAACACTTTTTTCGCAATTTTTTTCAAATTTTTTCGAGGGATTTTTAGGCCACAGCATTTAGTAGTTTTTCCAGAATTTTACCTACTATACCTAGGCGGATAACAAAATTTTCAGGCGGATGGAAAACCCCATCCGCCTGCTCGAATCACCTCTTACGGCTGCTCCACTACACCAGCAAAGAGAACAGAATCATACCCGTCTGCTATACAGAACAAAAACGGGCGGTCAAGAATAAAATCCAACTGACCGTTAGATTCAGGCGCACCCATACCATACTCTGTGCGCGTAAATGCCGCTGCGGTACATCCCTCTTCATCAATCGTCACACGCGCCGCATGCTGAACGGACGATACGGCTACACCTTTACTCTCAACCAGCATCGGACTAAAATTCGCGGTATTACTGTTGAAAATATCGGTCACACCCAACGCCTGCAACCCACTCTTTAAATCTACGTCATCGCTAACATCAAATTTCGGCACTCCCAGTTTAACATCCCAAAAATGATTGGACATATCTTTGTCAGAACTGTTTTGATCATAAATCAACACTTCACTCAAATTGTTGTTACGAAGCATATCATTTACCGAAACGCCTTCATCCGGCAAAAAGAAATACATTCCATAGGTACCCAATCGCAAAGAAAGAGCCTTATATCCTTGCTTAATGTGCACGTATTCCAGCCTTCTCCCTTCTTCGTAGCACATAAATTTACACGCCACATCCCCATTGGCGGTGTGAAATATGCCTTGCGATGTCTTTTCAGAAGAAAATTCATCGGTCCATCGCGCACCGAAATAGATGGTGCTCACCAAATTCAGCACCGCAGCAGGATCCATTTGCACTCCCGATGTCCCTTCTTGCAGTATACCGCCCGTCTTCTCGTTGATCCAGTTTTGTAACAGAGCGTTATACGTGGTATCCCCCATCTCACCTGAAAATGAGGATGTATAATAATGCTCCGCAAGCGTGTTCAGCAAATCCTCTTTATACCACAAATTATTATTTAACCATAAAGAATTCGCCATCTCGGATGCAACGGCATCCTCGTGATAATAATTTGCCTCCCATAAGAGTTGTGCCTGCTTTCGCAGGTCTTGCATCGTATCCGAACCGAGCAATTCTAAAATCTGTTGACGGCTGTTGCCATCCGATGTTTCTGCCAGCATCGCCAAAGACACAAACAGATTTGCAGGAGAAAACACCCGATTCTCCCCTGCCTCGCCGACAAGAAATTGTTTCATCATCTTATCATAGAAAGACGCGAAATTCTTTGCATAATTTCCTTGACGTAATGCACTCCACGATTCAAACGGTGAAATCGCAGGGCTTACCGCCTTAGAAATCATCACCGCCTCGCTGATGGTAGGACGTTTACCCGTCGTGGTGGTAGGCGTGCTCGACGTGGACACCGTCGAATCGGGTTCTCCCACGGGAGATTTTTGCGTTACATACGGCAACGACAGCACGCACGCCACAGCCAAGCACAAGCAAGCGGCAATCGCTACCCACTGTATCCACCAGCGACGGCCGCGGTACACCGTTTTGCGCGCGCGATTCGATTCCTCAATCAAGGATTCCTCAACCAAACCGATGGCATCGCTTAATTTATCCGATTTCATAAACAGAATCCCTCCTTTTCCAAATATGCTCGCAAGCCCAGGCGAATGCGATACAGCATACTTTTGACCTGCGATTCACTCGTACCCAGTCGCTCGGCAATCTGTGCAATCGCATCTGCGAAATAATATCGCCACAAGAATGCGTTGCGGCTTTGCGACGGCAAGCCGCGCAAGTAATCGCTGACTGCCTGCGCCAACAGATTCAGCTCCGCCGTCTGATGCGGTTCTTCCCCACCGCTGACACATTCCGCCAGCTCATCCAACGTGAGTGCATATTCCGACGGTATACGTTTTTGTGCCGAACGACGGCGGAAGCAGTCGATTGCCGATTGGCGTACGATTCGGGCGAGAAAGGACGATAAGGTCACGGGACGATTCGGCGGCATCAGCGACCACGCTTTATAATATGTATCATTTACGCACTCGTCGCTGTCCTCCCGATCCGCTAACACGTGATACGCGATCGTCCACAGATACCGCCCGTAGCGGTTATCCGTTTCGCGGATTGCCACCTCATCTCTCTCCCAGTATAATTCCACAATACGTTTATCATCCATCGCTCCACATCCTCTCTTGCCGCAAGGTAACAGGTCCTGTCATACTATATACCGTAAAAAACGGCAAAAAGTTGCACATAAAAGGAAATTTTTCTGATATTACACAAGGTTTTACGCTAGCCAAAGCACATAAACCCGAACCAGCCTTAAAGGGGGATTTTTCGGTATCTTATGGCTCATTGTCGCACATAGGCGACAGCCTTGGCTACGGTATTGCGGTGCTAACAGGCAGCTAGCCGCATCCGTTGCAAAGACTGGTTGAATTCTCATCTTTATCTTATCACGCAGTCCGTGTTATGGCAAAAGATAAATTTAAAAAGCCGCACCGTGTGGATGCACGGTGCGACTTTGGTTAATCTACATCTCCCTTTTTCTCCTGCTTATCCATCCACGCCGACCATTTGGCGTATTGGTCTTCGGTCAGATCGGCAAGGCAGTCACGTTTCATAAGAAACGGCTTACCGTTCAATCGACCGATGTAGATCTCATACTCATCGATTACCCAGCACTTACAGCGCAACGTATACGTATGATGTTTATAATACTGCTGGTATTCCTCGGTAAAGTAATTCATCTCTTTTTTATAGGTCAACGTATCCGTAAAATCAATGAATTCGTACAGTTCTTGCAGCTCTGCTTCATCTTCCAGATACATTCTGGCGCCGACATAGCCGTTCGGTTTTTGAACTAAATAGATAAACCGATACGCGCGCACTTGCTCGCCGCTGAACTCTGCCAGCTTCGCCTGCATCCTCCTCTGCGGATCGTCCGTTAAATGCGAACGATAATCGCGCTCGGCAGGCTGAATCGGGATATGCAGTGCCTGCAACATCGCTCGGGTGTCCCGTGCGGCATCGGCCGACAGCACACCATCCTTGCGAAACGAAAAGGACGACCCGATATTCTCATTTTGATGATTGATCGTATAAAACTGCTTGCTCGTATAATCCTCCAATGCCACCAAGCGATTCGAAGAAGAAACATCCCCTTCGCCACGTGTCAACGGGGTATAATCAAGGTAGAGGTATCCGTCCCCTTCGTAAGCGATGACGTTTTCGGGGAAGCGCCGCAAAATCGGCTCCAACGCCGCAATCGACGTAAACGCCTGTGCATTCTGCAACCTATCCAGATGCGTGCACGGCCAGTTTTCCCGTTTCTGCAGCACCGCCTCGGCGTCCTGTCGCGGTGCATCCGTCACGGAATAATACACCCAGATCTCACCGCTCTCTTCTTCGGCCTGCAACCCAAAATGCAAGGAACGATTCTTATTCTCCTCGCTCTCGGTCTCCTGCACCAGCGCTTTGTCCAGCGGCAGATATTCCTCCCCACCGCTGATTAGATTGCGCACATGCAGAGACTCTTCGCCGCGGATATAATAGTACAAATACTGACCGATGATCGATGAAGCGACGACGTACTCAGTCGTCACCAGCTTTTCCTCGCCGGTTATGCGGTTGCAAAGCATCAGGCGATAGTCAAACTCCGTATACACGTCCGTGTGCTTGGTGTAATAGGCGTAATGCGACGGCAGATCGGACTCGGCGTAGGGCGTCTTGTTGTCGGTTGCAATATCGTACACGACGTAGCCGTCGGGGGTGTTGAGGAAAAACCGCTGTGTATCCGAGAGATACGCAACGATCTCGCCGATAAAAGTGCGGCTCTTTTTCGCGGCAATGTCATACAACACAGTGGTACGCGCAGGACTGTTGACAACGTCGCCACCGCCCTTGGCCAGCGTATAATGGACGTATTTCCCATCCTCTGTAATCTGCACATCGTCCATTGGTGTGTAAAGATACTTGCCTTTACTGTCTTTGAGGATGTAGGTCAGTTCTGCCGTCCGCAGATCGATCAGGTACAAATCGTCTCGCGCGCCGCCCATCTGATGCAAAAACACATACGGGTGTGTCGTTTGCATAGAGCCCAACACCCCGGGGCAGTAATTTAGCGACACCGGCAGGCGGTGAAAGGTATCGCTCGTCATATCGTAAACATAGGAGGAGCGCGCACGGTCTTTGCAAGTGAATACAATCTTTTTGTAGACGGGATGGTAATAATGCATATACACCCCTTTTACGGGGATTCCCTCTCGCTCCAACGCTGGCTTCATAATATGATCGGCGCAGAAATACTCCCCCTGCTCCATATCGTAAAAGACGCCCTGACACTCACTGTGCTCCGGCGGTTGATTGTGGACAACGTGCAGGATCCGTGCCCCCACGTACATACTCATATTATCCACCACCATCGTCGGTGTTTTGCTGTGTAGCATCGTCACCGACTGTACCACCGTGTGCAGAGGAATGGCTGGAGAATCGTCGGGAGTACTGACCATCGGCGGCAACGTCGACTCATCGTCGCGCAATTGTCCCAAACCAAAAAATCCAACCGCACACGCCACCACCGCTGCGGCGGCAACGCCTGCAACTACGCGGCGCAACGCCACGGCACGCGGCAAAGGCGTTGACGGTGTTTCCG
>JAZOCH010000171.1:0-3492 GCA_045596425.1 Acutalibacteraceae bacterium
GGCGGCCGGGAGGTTTTTGTGTCTGTGCAGACATAGATAAGCCTCCCTCGTCAGAGGGAGCCTTGACAGCCTTCACTTGTTTATGCAACACGGGAAAAGTTGTTGAAAAACTCGCGCTTCTATGCTATACTGAAATCACGAAAATCAACGTAACGGAGGGTTTTGTTATGATCTTCGATTCTTTGAAGCACATCGACAATTACAAGGGACTCGGTAATGTTTACGAGGCGCTCCGCTTTCTCGCGGAGACCGATTTTTCCACGACCGAACTCGGCAAGTATGAGCTGAATGACAGCATCTACTATATGGTGCAGGAATACGACACCAAGCAAAAGACCGTCTCTGAGGCGCACGAGAAATACATCGACATCCAACTGCTCGTGTCGGGCGAAGAGGTGATCGGCGTTGCGCCCATCGAGTGCGAGAAGCAGCTCGTTGATGCCAAGCCGGAGAAGGACGTGTGGCATTACACCTGTGATACGCAGCCGATGACCGTGCGTGCGGGGGAATTTATGGTGCTGTATCCGAGTGACATCCACATGCCCGGCGCAACGCTCGGTGAGCCGGTTGCTTGCCGCAAGATTGTGGTGAAAGTAAAGGCGTAATGGGCGCATAAACGCATATACTAAACGCGAAAGGAGTGTCCGTGGTGGCTGTGCGACTCAACGAGGACAAGGAAGTTGTCCGTCAAATCAAAGAGGGCTTGAAGGCGAAGGGCGGCTACTGCCCCTGCCGTTTGGCAAAGACCGAGGAGAACAAATGCATCTGCAAGGAATTCCGCGAGCAGATAGCGGACCCCGATTTCGAGGGCTATTGCCACTGTATGCTGTATTATAAATCAAAGGAGTGATTTCGATGGCTGTTATTTCGATTACAAAAGACAATTTCGCAGCCGAGGTTTTGGAGAGTTCCAAGCCCGTGCTGCTCGATTTCTACGCAACGTGGTGCGGTCCCTGCCGTATGGTATCGCCGCTGGTGGATGAAATTGCCGAGGAACACCCCGAATTCACCGTCGGCAAGATTGACGTGGACACCGAGGGCGAGCTGGCGGCGCAGTTCGGCATCGTCAGCATCCCGACCCTGGTTGCAATGAAGGACGGTAAGGTCGTGCGGCAGACCGTCGGGTATGCGCCGAAGGACGAACTGCTGGCGATGATGGAATAAGCCTGCCACTCCCCGACGTCCCGTGTCGGGGAGTGCTTTTGGTTTACACAGCCAACCAATACGAGCGTAGGGGACGGATCTCTCGTCCCGTGGGCGGATGCGACTTTGCAACAGCAAACGTCGAGAATCCTGTCCCTACAACAAAACCGCAATCGTGTCCGCAGGGGCGATTCGCGAATCGTCCGCCATGATTTGTGAAAACCCACAGGGAGGAAATCTCCCTTCTCTGCAAAATCCCATTTGACCAAACGGAAAATTACGGATATAATAGAGGATATAACTAACACCAAAGGAGACGCTTATGCCGCAGTTATTCAATTCCCGTGATATCGCCTACCGTGACCCGTTCGGCGCGGTGGCGGAGAAAACCACCGTCTTTTTCCGCGTGTGCGTGCCCCGTGAATGGGGCTGTCACGGGGCGTATTTGCTTATGCAGCCCGAGGGCCGTCCGCGACAGGATATCGGGATGTTCTGGGCCGGTATGGCGGACGATACCCACGAATGGTGGGACGTGCGCTTCGCGCCCGAGCAGGCAGGCGTTTATTGGTATGCGTTTCGCTTGGAACTGGGACTGGGTACGGGCTGGCTGGTGCGGTGTCCCGACGGTACCGCGGTACTATCCCACGCACAACCGTCCCCAATGTGGCAGCTCACCTGCTATGAGGCGGATTTCGTCACCCCCGACTGGCTGGCAGGCGGCATTTTGTATCAGGTGTTTCCCGACCGCTTTGCCGCATCGGGCAAGGCAAAGGCAGGGGTGCCGGACGACCGTGTGATGCATCGCGCGTGGGATGAAACGATGGTATGGGAGCCGGATGAGCAGGGGAAAATCCGCAACAACGATTATTTTGGCGGCGACCTAAAAGGCATTACGCAGAAGCTGGACTATCTGCGCTCGCTGGGGGTGACCTGCCTGTACCTCAACCCCATTTTTGAGTCCCATTCCAACCATCGCTACGACACGGCGGATTATTCACGCGTCGACCCTCTGTTGGGGGATGAGAGTGACCTGCGCACACTCACGCGCGAGGCAGGCAAACGTGGCATACGCGTGATGTTGGACGGCGTGTTCAGCCACACGGGCGCGGACAGCGTGTATTTTAATCGCGAGGGGCGGTACGATACCCTCGGTGCGTACAATTCGCCCGTGTCGCCGTATTCGTCGTGGTACCGTTTCCGTTCGTGGCCACGGGATTATGCGTCGTGGTGGGGATTTGAAACCTTACCCGAGGTGGAGGAGTTAGCCCCCGATTTTATGAACTACATCAATGGCGAGAACGGCATTGTCGCGCGCTGGTTGCGCGCAGGGGTGTCGGGCTGGCGATTGGACGTGGCGGACGAGTTACCCGACGGCTTTCTCGATGCCTTGCGCGCACGGGCAAAAGCGACCGATCCCGATGCACTGGTGCTCGGTGAGGTGTGGGAGGATGCCAGCAACAAGGAGAGTTACGGTCACCGCCGCCGCTATCTGTTGGGCAAACAGCTCGACAGCGTGATGAATTACCCCTTCCGTCAAGCAATTTTGTTATTTTTGTTGCAGGGAGGACAGACGGATTTTTGGAACGGCGTTCTGTCGGTGGTGGAGAACTATCCGCCGCAGGTGCTTCGCTTGTTGATGAACCACATCGGTACCCACGACACCGAGCGCATCCTCACCCTGCTCGGCGGTGAACCGAGTCGCGGCCGCGACCGCCGCTGGCAGGCGGCACAGCAACTCACACAGGAGGGGCGCGCGTTGGGCCTTCGCCGTTTGCGCTTGGCAACCTTGTTGCAGTTTGCTCTGCCGGGTGTCCCGTGTATCTACTACGGCGACGAGGCAGGGATGGAGGGGTATAAAGACCCCTTTAATCGCGGCACCTACCCGTGGGGGCGAGAGGACACCGCGCTTGTCGGTTGGTATCGCCGTTTGGGCGCCTGCCGCCGTGCTTGTCCGGCGCTTGTCGAGGGGGATATCACCCCTGTGGTTACACACAGCGAGGATGTGGTGTGCTTTATTCGCCGCGGTGGCGGCACCGCCCTGTTGGTGGCGGTCAACCGTTCGGACAGCGAACAACGCATCGGCTTGTCGGCGGAGTTTGCACACGGCGAGGTGGTCATCGGTGACGGACACCGCGAGGGGAACGTGCTGATACTTGCGCCGCAGTCGGGCGTGTGGCTGATGCCGTAAAGATAAGAGATAACGAATGGCAAGAACGCGGAGCACATGCTTCGCGTTTTTGCTTTTTATTATATATAAGGAAATATATAATCTATATAGCAGTCAACACCACTAGGTATAGTAGGTAAAATTCTGGAAAAACTACTAAATGCTGTGGCCTAAAAATCCCT
>JAZOCH010000172.1:0-4541 GCA_045596425.1 Acutalibacteraceae bacterium
CTTCCTTAATCCACGCAACCATCGTGTCGCGGTGCGGTTCGTAAATTTTCCCCGGCGGAATGGGGTACTCTTCTATTTCGACGTTACGCGGTGCGTAAAACGCCAGCAAAAAGCACACCAGACTCGTCAGCAACACGAGCAGCACAAGTCCTGCAAGCAACCACAAAAATACCACCTAACTCACCTCTGCGGCTATTATACCGCGAACACACGGAAATTACAAGAATTTACGGAAAAGAATTTTTCTTGCTTATTCGACACATTTCTGTTAATATGGAAGTCGTTAGAGAGGAGTTTATTTATGGAAGTGAATTATAAGAATAAGCGTTATTACAAAACCGCGAAATATCCCATCCGTCAGCCGCTCATTATCGTGTGGCTTATCTGGGTGTTATCCAAAATTATGCTCATTGGCAAAAAGTACAAGATTGAAAAGATCCATATGGAGGGCGTTAAGCCCCCGTATATGCTGCTGAGCAATCACCAGTATTTCATCGATTTTGAAATCGCGGCGATGGCGACCTTCCCCCACCGCGTCAACAACGTTGTCAGCATCGACGGCTACTATCGCCGTCCGTGGCTGATGGAGCTTATCGGCTCTATCGGCACGCGCAAATTCACCACCGACCTGCATTTGGTCAAATCCATTAACCGCGTGCTGAAACGCGGCGACATTCTCAGTATGTACCCTGAGGCGCGCTACACCCCCTGCGGCACCACCGCCTACCTGCCCGAGGCACTCGGCAAGTTGGCGAAGATGAGCAAGGTGCCCGTCGTGGTTATTAAACACCACGGCAACCACCTGCTCACCCCGTTCTGGAATTTCCGTAAGCCGCGCAAGGTGCCGCTGTATATGACGATGACGCAGGTGCTCACCGCCGAGCAGGTCAAAGCGATGTCCGCGGACGAGATCAACGCCGCCATCAAGCAGGCGTTTGAATACGATGAGTACCGTTACCAAAAAGAAAACGGCATTCTCATCACAGAACCGTATCGCGCCGAAGGTCTGCACAAGGTGCTGTATCAGTGCCCTCATTGCTTCACCGAATCCAAGATGGCATCCCAAGGCACCGAGCTGTATTGTACTGAATGCGGTAAGCGGTGGAATCTGAACGAGGACGGCGCACTCACCGCGTTGGACGGTGAAACGGAGTTTAGCCACATCCCCGACTGGTTCGACTGGGAACGCCGGCAAGTGTGCGAGCAGATTGCACGCGGCGAGTATTCCTTTGCGGATGAGGTGGACGTGTATTCCCTGCCCCGGTGCTGGCGCTTCACCCATCTCGGCAAGGCGAAGATCACCCACGATCCCGAGAACGGTTTTATTTTGGAAGGCCATTACAATGGCGCGCCCTACCGTATCCAGCGCACCCCCATCGAAAACAACAGCCTGCACGTCGAGTACGATTACTGCTATATTAAGCCCTACGACTGCTTTGACATCTCCACCGACAAGGACTCCTTCTACTGCTACCCGACTAAGCCGAACGTCATCACCAAGCTCGGCTTCGCCGTGGAGGAGCTGTACCGCATAAAGTACGAGGCGACCAAGAAAAAGACGACGAAGGTGTAAGCGGATCATCTATTCGTTTTTCTATATACTTTCAGCAAAAAACCTCTTGTGGCCGGTAACCATGCCACAAGAGGTTTTTGTTGTCCGCTTTACCGGTTTGGAGCAAAAGCGCCGGTGTACGTGTCGCTTCGGCCGCGAAACAATTATAACAAGAAGTAATCCGAGGTCGTCAATCTTACAACATAATATATTGCATTTGCGGCTAGTGTTGCATACGCAGAAACATAAATCACCTTTTTCTTTCTGAAGAAATCAGCATTTAACAAAAGCCACACAGACATCAGCAAAGGGAGTGCCATAGCATTATACCTAAGGTACATACCAATATCCAATTTGACGAAACAGAGCATTGCTCTTGTAACACCGCAAGTGGGACAAGGCACATGAAGCAACGCCTTTAACGGACAGGAAACACCAATTAGATAAATTATCGTGCTATATCCAATAAAAGAAAACAGCAGAAACAAATTCCGATTTACAAACCTTTTTCGTTCCACTTAGATAAGCGTCATCACTTTATTGAAATTAACTTCTTTTGCTTTTTTCGTGATCGTGAACCAATCGATAATGGTCAAGATGCCGCAGCAACCGCCGGTAAGTAACTTCAAAATGCCCATGCCGGTGTCCCCCAACATAAACCGATCAATACCCAAAGAACCTAAAAACAAAGAAACCAATAACAACGTGGTAGGCTCCTTAAAGTCGATGGCAGAAACCAAAGTAAACTTTTCTTCATCGATCGTTCTGAGCTTCTCCTTCAAAAAAACGATTTTTTCCGCAGGAAAATACTTCTGATTTGTCATAACAAACAAATCAATTTTTTGCTGTTCCATTTCTACAACTCCTAAAAATTTATTTTTCGACTTTCATCGACAACACCATTATATCTGTATTACAGATAAATGTCAATATCTTTATTACAGATATTGCATAATAATGACGAGGTGATTATTATGCAATACAAGAACCTGCGCGGCATACGGGAAGATCGGGATATTAAACAAAAGGAGATCGCCGCCCACTTAAACGTTTCGCAGAATACGTATTCCCAATATGAGACAGGGGTGATCTCTCTCACCGCCGAGGTGCTGGTTAAGCTGGCGGACTATTACGGCGTCAGCATCGACTACCTGCTGGATAGAACAAACAACCCCAAGACGCAAAAATGAGCCGTGAAATTCACGGCTCATTTTTTATGCAACTAACTTGTGCTGTCCAAAACGGGACGATGTGGGCATCGTCCCCTACAAGGTTGTTTGCGGTTTGTGCAAAACTTTTCGGGCAGTCGAGGACGCCTGCCCCTACAAAGGTGATTAGCGTAAATCCAACATCATACGTAGGGCAGGGGCTTGCTCCTGCCGTCGCAGAAGCATAAATCCTATCCCCTACGCTACGCAGCGGCGATCGGCATCATTTCGCCGAATGGCGGTGCTTGCGGTGCAGCCACGACATACTGCCCGTGCCTGCGAGGTTGTGGTAGATGAGCATCTTGAACAGGTATCCGAAGCTCTGCACCAACAGAATAATGGCAATGACGTGGTTCATCCCCACAAAGTCGTCAATGGGTTTGAGCATCGAGCCGATGCCCGAAACGAGCTCAACCAACCCGATAAGCAAGAACCACCGATAACCGCGAATCTTCTCCTCGCGCAATTCGGTCGCTTCAACAAACTTGATAATGCCCGAAAACAGCTCCCATATTCCGAAAAAGAACGGCAGCACCGACGGCAAAATCATCGCATTAAGCAATGGAAAAACCGATAATAACACCGAGGTCATTCCGTCCGCGAGCAACCAGTGAGAGCCGTGAATCTTGTCCTTTTGGTGATAATACACCACCAAATTGATGCAACCGGCAAACAGCATCGCAAAACCAAGGTGGGACACGACGGACGTCAGACGGTCATCCGGTACGTTAAAGACGTGCAGTGCCGCCGCCAACAGTGCCATGCCTGCCGCCGTCCAACAAATCTGTACCCAAGTAAATGAGTTCGCGTTGCGTTTCTCTCCCATCGTGATTACCCCTTTGCTTTGATAGAGATAGTTTATCACACAACGCGACACGTGGCAAGAAAAAATTAGGCAGGAGGAAATCTCCTGCCTAATTTTCTTACAGAAAATCGCGCATCTGTACGCTAAGCTCTTCTTCCAGCTTTATCAGCCGCTTGCAGAGGTCCTTGGATTTCTCATCCGCCGCCGCGTATTGGTTTAGGTAACGGCTGAGGGATTTAACTCCCATATTACACCCATCGGTAATGAGGTCGGCAATCGTGGCATCCGATTCCTTGACAACCAGCATTACGTTGGTTTTCATCCACGACATTCCCTTGGCGATAGGGTTCGGCTCCTTGCCCTCATCCCCGTAGCGGTCCAACAGCTCCTGCAACTCAACGTCCAACTTCTCGTGTGCCTGTTTATTGTCCGACAAGTAGGTGCGCAGCTTCTCATCGTGGGCATAATCCAGCACGTCTTCAATGGAGGATACCCCCATTTTAATGCCTGCATCACACTCTCGCAACAGCTTAACGGTATCTTGTTCAATCATCGTCATTCTCTCCTTTCTGCCACTAGTATGAGCAGATAGGCGAGAAATATAATCAGCAACCACGCCGTAAAAAACCCACTTGATTTTCGCTAACTTTATAATACGAAAAAATCACAAAAAACGTGCCAAATTCTTGCAATTACCCGTTGACATTTTTTGCATCGTATAGTAGAATTAAGTTGCAGGAGAACAGTTCAAATTCTCTACCAAAGGATTTGAACCCTGCACGTTATTGAACATCCCTGAAAGGAGAAGCATTATGAAATATGTAGATTTTTTTGGACATAACATTTCCAAGCTTATCATCGGCGATAACCCCTTTAACGGACACACCTATATTCCTCAGATTTTCCCTAAGCAAGAGGTTATTGATTATCACACGGAAGATAAGATTTTAGAAACAATGCATCGTATGGAGGAGTT
>JAZOCH010000173.1:0-2321 GCA_045596425.1 Acutalibacteraceae bacterium
GCCTCAATACGGCGCACACCGGCGGCAACGCCGCCCTCGCTGAGAATCTTGAACAGCGTAATCACACCCGTATGGGTTACGTGCGTTCCGCCGCACAGCTCCTTGGAGAAATCACCCATCGACACCACACGCACGGTATCGCCGTACTTTTCACCGAATAGCGCCGTGGCACCGGCTTTTTTCGCCTCGTCGACGGTCATTTCGGCAGTATCCACCGTCAAGTCAGCCGCTATCTGTGCATTGACCAATGCCTCGACCTTAGCGATCTCCTCGGCGGTCATTGCCTGAAAATGCGCAAAGTCAAAGCGCAGACGGTTCGGCGTAACCAATGAGCCCTTCTGCTCAACGTGACTGCCCAGCACCGTGCGCAATGCCTTCTGCAACAAATGCGTTGCCGAGTGGTTCTTGCAGGTTGCTGCACGGGCATCCGCCGCCACCTCGGTGCTCACTGTCTCGCCGACAGCGAGCATACCCTCGGTTACCACACCGACGTGACCGACCTTTCCGCCGCGCAGTTTAATGGTCTCCTCAACCGCGAACTTACCGTTCGCGCCAACGATAACACCGATGTCGCCTTCCTGACCGCCCATCGTGGCGTAGAAGGTCGTCTTATCCGTAAATACCGTACCGTGCTGACCTTCCATCAGCGTATCCGTCAGCTCTTCCTCACCGGCAAGTACCGTCACAGTCGCCGCCGTCGCGAGCGTATCATAACCGACAAACGCCGTTGTCACCGATGCATCAATCAAATCGTATACCGTGGCATCCGCGCCCATATAGTTGGTCACGCCGCGCGATTCGCGCGCACGGGTACGCTGCTTATCCATCTCGGCCTTAAAGCCCTCTTCATCAAGCGTATAGCCCTTCTCTTCCAAAATCTCCTTGGTCAGATCCAACGGGAAACCATAGGTATCGTACAGCTTGAAAGCGGATGCGCCGTCCAGCATCGTGTGGCCGTCCTTTTTCAGCGTTTCCTCCATATCCGCAAGGATACGCAGACCTTGGTCGATGGTCTTGTTAAACTGCATCTCTTCGTTATTCAGCACTTTGAGAATAAAATCCGTCTTCTCTGCCAGCTCGGGATAGCCATCCTTAGAGCCGGCGATAACCGTTTCGCTGAGCTGAGAGAGGAACTGCCCGTCAATGCCAAGCAAACGACCGTGACGTGCCGCGCGACGAATCAGACGTCGCAGAACGTAGCCGCGACCCTCGTTGGTGGGCATAATGCCATCGGAAATCATAAAGGTGGCCGAGCGAATGTGGTCGGTAATCAAGCGAATGGACACATCGTCGTTGTAGTTTTCTTTATAGGTTTTGCCTGCCATATCGCAAACGCGCTGGCGCAGGGCGTGCAGGGTATCCACGTCGAAAATGGAATCCACATCCTGCACCACCACAGCCAAGCGTTCCAGACCCATGCCGGTATCGATGTTCTTCTGTTCCAGCGTGGTGTAGTTGCCGTTGCCATCGTTCTCGAACTGGGTGAAAACGTTGTTCCACACTTCCATATAGCGGTCGCAATCGCAGCCAACCTTGCAATCGGGCTTACCGCAACCGTAACGCTCACCGCGGTCATAGTAAATCTCCGAGCAGGGACCGCACGGACCGGCACCGTGCTCCCAGAAGTTATCCTCCTTGCCGAAGCGGAAGATGCGCTCTGCCGCAATGCCGACCTCCTTGTTCCAGATGTCGAACGCCTCATCGTCCTCAACGTACACCGAGGGATACAGGCGCGCCGCATCCAGTCCTACGACCTCGGTCAAAAACTCCCAAGACCAGTGTATCGCCTCACGCTTAAAGTAATCGCCGAAGGAGAAGTTGCCCAGCATTTCAAAGAACGTACCGTGGCGCGCTGTCTTGCCGACGTTCTCGATGTCGCCCGTGCGGATACACTTCTGGCAGGTGGTCACGCGCTTACGCGGCGGAATCTCCGCGCCCGTGAAATAGGGTTTGAGCGGTGTCATACCGGCATTGATGAGCAACAGACTCTTGTCGTTCTGCGGCACCAACGAAAAGCTCGGCAAACGCAGATGCTCCTTGCTCTCAAAATAGCTCAAAAACATCTCACGCAGCTCATTAACACCATACGCTTTCTTAGCCATTGGAAAAACCTCCGTAAAAATAAAAATACCCACCCCATAACATAGGGGCGAGCTTTGTCGCGGTACCACCCTAATTCACCGCAAAAGCGGTATCTTAGCTGCTCTGTAACGGGAGCACCCGTCCCGGTCATCCCGGGCAGCTTGGAAGTGGCTGGAAAATACATACACAAGGGACTTACACCTGCTCCCCTCTCGCTGAAGTGATCTTTATTTTCTTGG
>JAZOCH010000174.1:0-5914 GCA_045596425.1 Acutalibacteraceae bacterium
CACCCGTCTGGCAGGCACCAAGGCGGACACTTGGTTTCTGCGCCAGCACGAGAAGGTGCTGAATCTGCCCTTTAAGGACACCCTCGGCCGCCCCGATCGCGACAACGTGATTGACGGCTACATCAACCAGAACGAAGAAGACGTCTGTGCCGACGGCAACTGGCAGAAGTACTTCACCGAGCAGCCTGCTCCCTTTACTGTTGCTGAGCAACGTGCGTATCTCGATTCCATCGACGGCGTGGCGTTGGGCAGTGACGCGTTCTTCCCGTTCAGCGATAACATTGAGCGTGCGAAGAAGCGCGGTGTAAAATACATCGCCGAGCCGGGCGGCTCTATCCGCGACGACGTGGTCATCGACTGCTGCAACAAGTACGGTATGGCGATGGCGTTTACGGGTATGCGCCTGTTCCATCACTGATTTTTACTACGTATAAGGAGATAGACCGATGAACTTTTTTGATGAACTGAAAAATTACGATCCTGCCGTGGCGGATGCGTGTGACCTCGAATTGCAGCGTCAGCAGCACAATATTGAGCTGATTGCTTCCGAAAATATTGTATCCAAAGCGGTGTTGCTCGCGGCAGGCGGTGTTCTCACCAACAAATACGCCGAGGGCTACCCCGGCAAGCGGTATTACGGTGGTTGCCAGTGCGTGGACATCGTGGAGGAAATCGCCCGTGAGCGTGCCAAGGCGCTGTTCGGTGCGGAGCACGCGAACGTGCAGCCGCACAGCGGTGCTAACGCCAATTTAGCGGTATTCTTTGCATTGCTCAATCCTGGCGATACCGTCATGGGTATGAACCTGCAACAGGGCGGTCACCTGTCCCACGGCTCGCCCGTCAATATTTCGGGTAAATATTTCAACGTCGTTCCCTACGGTGTCAACGACGAGACCGAGATGATCGACTACGATGAGATGCGCCGCATTGCGGTGGAGTGCCGGCCGAAGCTGATCGTCGTGGGTGCGAGTGCGTACGCACGCACCATCGATTTTGCCCGTTGTCGTGAGATTGCCGATGAGGTTGGAGCCTATCTGATGGTGGATATGGCGCATATCGCCGGCTTGGTCGCCGCAGGCGTGCATCCCTCGCCCGTGCCGTACGCCGACGTGGTTACCACCACCACCCACAAGACTTTGCGCGGTCCGCGCGGCGGTCTGATTCTCTGCCGTGAGCAGTTTGCCAAGCAGATTGACAAGGCGGTGTTCCCCGGCACGCAGGGCGGACCGCTCATGCACATCATCGCCGCTAAGGCAGTGGCGCTGGGTGAGGCGCTGACCGATGAATTTAAGGATTATCAGCAGCAGGTGGTCAAGAACGCCGCCGCGCTATGCGAGGCACTCAAAGAGCAGGGTGTCCGTGTTGTTTCGGGCGGCACCGACAACCATCTGATGCTGCTCGACCTGCGCGAGACAGGGCTGACGGGTAAGGAGCTGGAACATTATCTTGACGAGGTGCACATCACCGCGAACAAGAACACTATCCCCAACGATCCGCAGAGTCCGTTCGTTACCAGCGGTGTGCGCATCGGCACCCCTGCGGTGACTACGCGCGGTTTCAAGGAGCCGGAGATGAAGCTCATCGCCGGTTGGATCAAGGATATTATTACCGATTTCGAGGGCAACAAGGAGCGCGTATCCGCTGAGGTGCAGGCTCTGTGTGCCAAGTTCCCGATTTACGGCTAAATAACAATACCCCCATAGAGGAGGACAGGATATGAAGGTACTGGTTGTCGGCGGTGGCGGACGTGAACACGCCATCATCAAAAAAATCAAGGAAAATCCGCAGGTAGAGGAGGTTTTTGCTCTGCCCGGTAACGGTGGTATTGCGCAGGACGCGACCTGCGTTGCCATTGGTGCCAAGGAGATTGATAACATTGCCGCGTTTGCCGTGGACAACGGCATTGACTATGCCGTTGTTGCACCCGACGATCCGCTGGTGCTCGGTTGTGTGGACGCGTTGGAGGAGAAAGGGATCCCTTGCTTTGGTCCGCGTGCCAATGCCGCCATCATCGAAGGCAGCAAGGTGTTCTCCAAGAATTTAATGAAAAAGTACGGCATCCCGACTGCCGCGTACGAGGTGTTCGACGATTGCGACAAGGCGCTTGCCTATCTCGACACCGCGCCCATCCCGACGGTCATCAAGGCGGACGGTCTGGCGCTCGGTAAGGGTGTTATCATCGCGATGACACGCGACGAAGCCAAGGCGGCGGTCGTCTCGATGATGCAGGATAAGCAGTTCGGTGCGAGCGGCGACCACATCGTTATTGAGGAATTCCTCACCGGACCTGAGGTGTCGGTGCTGTCCTTTACTGACGGCAAGATCGTCGTGCCGATGGTATCCTCGATGGACCACAAGCGCGCTGGGGATAACGACACGGGACTCAATACCGGCGGTATGGGTACCATTGCTCCCAATCCGTATTACACCGACGCAATCGCCGAGGAGTGTATGAACACCATCTTCCTGCCGACGATCGAAGCGATGAACGCCGAGGGCAGAACCTTCAAGGGTTGTCTGTACTTTGGTCTGATGCTCACCGAGAACGGCCCCAAGGTTATTGAGTATAACTGCCGTTTCGGTGACCCCGAAACGCAGGTGGTGTTACCCTTGTTGGAGAGCGACCTGCTCACCGTGATGCAGGCGACCACCAATGGCACGCTCGCCGATACCCCCGTCAAGTTTCGTGACGGCAGTGCTTGCTGTGTCATTATGGCGTCTAAGGGTTATCCGCAGGCGTATGACAAGGGCTTTGCCATTACCATTCCTGCCGCGGTTGCCCCCCACGTGTATGTGGCAGGTGCGGAGCTGAAAGAGAATGTCCTCTGCACCAACGGTGGCCGTGTGCTGGGCGTGACGGCGATTGCCGATACGCTTGCGCAGGCTATTGACAAGGCTTACAGCTTTACAGAGCAGGTGCAGTTTGATAACGCCTATTATCGCCGTGATATCGGTGCCAAGGCATTAAAAGCGAAAGGGTAAGAAAAACTATGGTTTACAGAGTATTTGTCGAAAAGAAGCAAGAACTCGCCAACGAGGCGAAAGCTCTTCTGTCGGATGCCCGTACGCTTTTGGGTATCACGACGCTGACGGACGTGCGGTTGTTTAACCGCTACGATGCGGAGAACATCACCGAGGAGCTGTTTAACTACGCGAAGGGTACGGTGTTTTCCGAGCCGCAGTTGGATATCGTGTATGACGACATTGCACTTGACGGCGCTGTCACCTTTGCGGTGGAGTATCTGCCCGGTCAGTTTGACCAGCGCGCAGATTCTGCGGCGCAGTGCATCCAGATTATTTCGCAAGGTGAGCGTCCGCTCATCCGCACAGCGAAGGTGTATGCTCTTTACGGTGAGCTGAGCGATGCGCAGATTGACGAGATTAAAAAATACGTCATCAACCCCGTTGAAGCACGCGAGGCAGGCTTTGACAAGCCCGAAACGCTGGCGGTGGACTACGCCGTGCCGAGTGCGGTGGCAACCGTGACGGGCTTTATCGCAATGGACGAGACGGCGCTGGCTCAGTTGCTCGATGAACTCGGCTTGGCGATGGATCTCGATGACCTCAAATTCCTGCAAGGGTATTTCCGCGATGAAGAGGGGCGTGACCCCACCATCACCGAAATCCGCGTGGTGGATACCTATTGGTCTGACCACTGCCGTCACACCACCTTCTCCACCCATTTTGAGAACGTACGCATTGACGACCCTGCCGTGCAGGCGGCGTATGAGCGCTATTTGGCGGCGCGCGTAGAGGTGTACGGTGAAGAAAAGGCGGCGGCACGTCCGCAGACCTTGATGGACATTGCCACCATCGCTACGAAGGTGCTTAAAAAGCGCGGATTGACCCCCGAGTTGGATGAATCCGAAGAAATCAACGCTTGCTCCATTCACTTGACTGCTACGGTTAATGGGGAGGAGCAGGATTGGCTGTTGATGTTTAAGAACGAAACGCACAATCATCCCACCGAAATCGAGCCCTTCGGCGGCGCGGCGACCTGCATTGGCGGTTGCATCCGCGACCCACTGTCGGGTCGTGCCTACGTGCATCAGGCGATGCGCGTCACGGGTGCCGGTGACCCCCGAAAGACGATTGCCGAAACGCTGCCCGGTAAGCTGCCCCAGCGCAAGATCTGCCAGACGGCGGCGGCAGGCTATTCCTCTTACGGTAACCAGATTGGTCTGGCAACGGGCCACGTGGCAGAGCTGTATCACGACGGCTTTGTAGCCAAGCGCTTGGAGTGCGGTGCCGTGGTTGCTGCCGCGCCTGCGTATAACGTGCGCCGCGAACGTCCTGCTGCCGGCGACGTGGTGGTGCTGCTTGGCGGCCGTACCGGTCGTGACGGTATCGGTGGTGCTACCGGTTCTTCCAAGAGCCATAATATGAAATCGTTGACCACGATGGCATCCGAGGTGCAGAAAGGTAACGCGCCCGAAGAGCGCAAGATTCAGCGCTTATTCCGCAATGCCGAGGTCACCCGTTTGATTAAACGGTGCAACGACTTTGGTGCCGGCGGTGTTTCCGTTGCCATCGGTGAGTTGGCGCCGGGCTTGCGCATCGATTTGGATGCCGTGCGTAAGAAATACGACGGTCTGGATGGTACCGAGATTGCTATTTCCGAGTCGCAGGAGCGTATGGCGGTGGTGGTTGCCGCAGAGGATGCCGACCGCTTTATCGCCTTTGCCGAGCAGGAAAATCTGGAAGCCTATCGCGTAGCGGAGGTTACCCAAGAAGCGCGTATGGTGATGAGCTGGAAAGGGCAGGTTATCGCCAATCTGTCCCGTGCGTTCCTCGATACCAACGGTGCGGTTAAGCACGCGGATATTGCGGTGACCGATAAGGATCTGTCGGTGCTCAGCCAGCCTTTGTACCACTCTCTGCGTGAGATGGCGGCAGACCTGAAAACCGCGGATCGCCGCGGTTTGGTGGAGCGTTTTGACTCCACCATCGGTGCCGGCAGCGTGGTGATGCCCTTCGGCGGCAAGCGCCAGTTGACGCCTGCGCAGTCGATGGCGGCGGTTCTGCCTATGTTGCCCAACCAGCATACCGACCAAGCAAGCGTGTTTAGTTGGGGCTGTGACCCCGATCATCTGTCGGTGGATCCTTACACCGGCGCACGTGCCTCGATTTATTCTTCCGTGGCAAAGCTGGTAGCCGCCGGTTGTGATTACAAGCTGGCGTACCTGACCTTGCAGGAGTTCTTTGAAAAGCTGAAAAATGAGCCTGCCCGTTGGGGTAAGCCCTTTGCCGCCTTGCTCGGTGCGCTGGATGCGCAGTTGGAGCTGGGTGCCGCCGCTATCGGCGGTAAGGATTCGATGTCGGGCACCTTCCTTGATTTGGACGTGCCGCCGACGCTGATTTCCTTTGCGATTGCGCCGATCAATAAGAACGACGTCATCAGCCCCGAATTTAAAGAGGCAGGACATCCCGTGTATGTGTTCGGCCCGACCGACAAGTCTGCGGACAGCATCAAGGCGGCGTGGGAGACCTTCCACGCTCTGTGTCAGCAGGGTAAGGTTAAGGCCGCTTGGGCAGTGGAGAACGGCCTCGGCGAAGCGATTATGAAGATGTCCTTCGGTAACCACATCGGCTTTGCCTCCGAGGCGAAGCTGGGAGACGATTGGCATCTGCCTTTCCGCGATTTCATCGTTGCCGAGCTTAGCGAGGAAGTCGCTGTGGACGGCGTGCTCAAATTGGGCGTTACCACGAATGACGGTGTTATCGCACTGGAAGGCGACTCCGCCACCATTGATGAACTGTATGCGCTCAATGCCGCGACCTTGGAGGACGTCTATCCCACCAAGGCGAAGGAGGATGCCGAGAACATTCCGACCTTCTCTTATGACGGCAAGTGTGCGTTGGCGCCTGCTATCAAGGTAGCAAAGCCGAAGGTGCTTATCCCCGTGTTCCCCGG
>JAZOCH010000175.1:0-3341 GCA_045596425.1 Acutalibacteraceae bacterium
GCGATCGCGACCTCGCCTTCGCCTTTATCTATCGCTGTGCGATGGTGCTCGGTGTCGATGTGACCGCTCTCATCGAGGGTAGCTCGCCGAAGCTGAACGCGTACACCGTCACCCGTGCCGGTGCCGGTCAACAGGTGTCGCAAGCACACGGTATGACCTACTATAATCTCGCCTACGCCTTCCGTGACCGTATCGCCGAGCCGCTGTACGTGCGTTGCGTGTACGACCCCGAAGCGGAACAGCGCGATATTGAGCTCATCACCCACGTCGGACAGGAGTGCGACATTGTCGTGGAGGGGCATTTGATGGTACAGGTCGGCGAGCATCGTGAGGTGCTCGGCCCCGGTGACAGCATCTATTTCGACAGTGATAAGCCGCACGGTATGATTGCCGTCGGCGGTAAGGACTGCATCTTCTACGCCATCGTTCTCAACCCGACGGGTGAGCCGATTCCCGAGCTAACGGTGGAAAAAACGGTCACTGAGCGCACCAGCGTACATAAGGATACCAAGGACCGCATTTACAAGAAATATATTGATGTGACGGAGAACGACAAGGGTACCCCCACCTCCATCACCTTCAAAAATACCGAAAAGTTCAATTTCGCCTTTGATTTGGTGGATGAGCTGGCAGACCGCGAACCCGATAAGCTGGCAATGCTGCACATCTCCCGTGACCACACCGAGCGGCGCTTCACCTTCAAGGATATGAAGAGAGCGTCCGCGCAGTGCGCCAACTATTTCAAGTCCCTCGGCATCAAAAAGGGCGACCGCGTGATGCTCATTCTCAAACGACATTACCAATTCTGGTTTGCGATGATCGGTCTGAACAAGCTCGGCGCCATCGCTATTCCTGCGCCCAACCAGCTCGTTGAGCACGATTTGACCTATCGCTTCCAAGCGGCAGGGGTGTCGGCGGTGCTGTGTACCGCACACGGCGATACCGCTCATCAGGTGGATCTCGCCGCCGAACACTGCCCCGACCTCAAACATAAGCTGATTGTGAACGGTACGCGTGAGGGCTGGCGCAGCTTCGATGAGGAATATACCCTCTACTCGACACGTTATAACCGCACCGAAGATGCTCCCGGCGGCGATGACCTGATGCTGATGTTCTTCACCTCCGGCACCACGGGCTATCCCAAGATTGCGGCGCACAACTACAAATACGCCCTCGGGCATTTCCACACCGCGCGGTACTGGCACGACGCCGACCCCGACGGTCTGCACTTCACCATCTCCGATACGGGCTGGGCAAAAGCAATGTGGGGTAAGCTGTACGGCCAGTGGCTGTGCGAGGCGGCAACCTTTGTGTACGATTTCGACCGCTTTGACGCGGCGGATATCCTGCCGATGTTCGCGAAGTACAAAATCACCACCTTCTGCGCACCGCCGACGAAGCTGCGCCTGATGATCAAGCAGGATATTTCCAAATACGATTTCTCCTCTGTCAAGCATATGACCACCGCCGGCGAGGCGCTTAACCCCGAGGTGTACCGCCAATTCGAGAAAGCCACGGGCTTGCAGATTATCGAAGGCTTCGGTCAGACCGAAAGCACGATGATCATCGGCAATATGGTGGGCGCATCCCACAAGATCGGCTCGATGGGCAAGCCTGCTCCGATTTACGACGTATCCATCGTGGACCCCGACGGCAACCCCGTGCCGGTTGGTGAAACGGGTGAGATCGTTGTCAACGTCAAGGACGGCGCTCCCTGCGGCCTGTTCACGGGCTACTACAACGCCCCCGATAAGACCGCCGAGGTCTGGCACGCCGGCTTCTACCACACGGGCGACACCGCGTGGATGGACGAGGACGGCTTCTACTGGTACGTCGGTCGCGTGGACGACGTGATTAAGTCCTCCGGCTACCGCATCGGCCCGTTCGAGAACGAGAGTGTTATTATGGAGCTTCCCTACGTACTGGAATGCGGCGTGTCCGCCGCCCCCGACGAGGTACGCGGTCAGGTCGTTAAAGCGAGCATCGTGCTCGTCGACGGCACCGAGCCGACCGACGAACTGAAGAAGGAAATTCAGGACTACGTCAAAAAGCGCACTGCCCCCTATAAGTATCCGCGTATCGTAGTCTTCCGCGACAGCCTGCCCAAGACGGTCAGCGGCAAGATCCAGCGCAACAAGCTGTAAGGGGTGGTCGTATGACAACCAAAAGACTCACCATTCTGTGCGGCCATTACGGCAGCGGCAAGACCAACGTCGCGGTCAACCTCGCGTTCAAGCTGCGTGAGCAACACGAGCGCGTGACGGTTGCCGACCTCGACATTGTCAACCCGTATTTCCGCACCAAGGACAGTATGCGCGCATTTGAAGAGCGCGGCATCCGCCTCATCTGCTCCCCCTACGCCAACAGCAACGTCGACATTCCTGCCCTGCCGCAGGAGCTCTATTCCGTGACGGATGACAAGGAACAGACGGTGGTGCTGGACATCGGCGGCGACGACCGCGGCGCGCTGGCACTCGGGCGACTGACGGAGCAGATTAAAGCGGAGGGCGACTACGCGATGCTGATGGTCATTAACGGCTACCGTCCCCTCACCCCCGATGCCGCCTCCACTATTGAGGTGATGCGCGAGATTGAGACCGCGTGCGGCATCCCGTTCACGGGGCTTGTCAACAACTCCAACCTCGGCGAGGAGACCACCGCTGACGACGTGCTGTCCTCGATGGCGTACGCCGACGAGGTGGCAAGCACCACGGGGTTACCGCTGGTGATGACCACCGTCAAGGACACTCTGTACGACGAGCTGGGAGGGCAGATTGATAATCTGTTCCCCTTAACGTTGCAGGATAAACCATTTTTTTAAGTTTTCAATTCTCTTAAAAAGGAGTAGTGAATATGGCAAAGCTGACATTCAAGACCGACAACTGCAAAGGCTGTGGGCTGTGCGTGGATGCCTGCCCGAAGAAGCTGTTGCAGCTTGCCAAGGACAAAATCAACAAGAAGGGACACCATCCTGCCGAGATTATCGACGAGGCGGCGTGCGTGGGCTGTGCGTCTTGCGCGATGATATGTCCCGACTGCATCATCAAGGTAGAAAGGTAAGGTGAGCGAGTATGGCAGATAAGGTACTGATGAAAGGTAACGAAGCCATCGCCGAGGCGGCGATTCTGGCAGGTTGCCGTCATTATTTCGGCTATCCCATCACGCCCCAGACGGAAATTGCCGCCTATATGGCGAAAAAGATGCCCAAAATCGGCGGTTGCTTCCTGCAAGCGGAGAGTGAGATTGCCGCCATCAATATGGTGTACGGCGTATCCGCAACGGGTAAGCGCGTGATGACCTCCTCCTCCTCCCCCGGAATCGCGCTTAAAAGCGAGGGACTG
>JAZOCH010000176.1:0-6781 GCA_045596425.1 Acutalibacteraceae bacterium
GTTATCCGCGATATTTTGGAGCGGCACGGCTTTCATTTTTCCAAAAAACTGGGGCAGAACTTTCTGGTTAACCCGTCGGTGTGTCCGCGCATGGCCGGGGCGTGCGGCCTGTCACCCGAGAGCGGCGTGCTGGAAATCGGCCCCGGCATCGGCGTGCTGACACGCGAGCTGGCACTCCGCGCAGGGCGCGTGGTCGCCATCGAGCTGGACGACCGTCTGCCTCCCGTGCTGGCGGAAACGCTTGCAGGGCAGGACAACGTCGAGATCGTGCAGGGAGATTGCCTCAAACTCGACCTTGCCGCGCTGATTGCGGATAAGTTCGGCGACCGCGAGGTGGCGGTGTGCGCCAACCTGCCGTATTACATCACCTCGCCGATTATTATGAGCCTGTTGGAGAGCCGCCTGCCCGTCACCAACATCACCGTGATGGTGCAAAAGGAAGCGGCACAGCGGCTGTGCGCGCAGGTTGGCACGCGTGAGGCAGGCGCGGTGACGCTCGCGGTGCAGTATTATGCCGAGGCGGAGACCTTGTTCTCGGTGTCGCGCGGCAGTTTTCTGCCGGCGCCCAACGTGGACAGTGCGGTCATTCGGCTGACGGTACGCAAGACGCCCCCGTGCGAGGTGCGCGATGAGCGCCGTATGTTCCGTCTTATCCGCGCAGGCTTTGGTCAGCGGCGCAAGACGCTGCTCAACTCGCTCGGCAGTGCCGGATACAGCAAGGATACGCTGGTGGAGGCATTCGCCGCGGCGGATATCTCCCCGACTGCGCGCGCCGAACAGCTTACTCTGGAACAGTTTGCGGCAATCGCCAATGCATTGACATAAAAACACCGCCGTGCACACCTTGTGCACGGCGGTGTAATTTGTTATTCTTCTTGGGCGGCTGTGCCGAGCAATTCGCGCTCGGTCTGCAACAGCAGTCGGCGTTGCCCCTCGGTTAATTTGCGGAATGCGTCCACCAGCTCCGCCTCTTCGGGGGAGAGCGCCACCACGGTGAGGTTATCCTGCAACGCGGCGGTGAGGTCGTCCCCATCCTTGCCGAGCAGGTAATCCACCGTCACGTGAAACAGATCCGCGAGCTCCAATAGGCACGTTTGGTCGGGACACGCCTTGTCGGTCTCATATTTGGTATAGGCGGTGCGGTGCAGATTAAGCACATCCGCCACATCCGCCTGCGTCATATGCGCCTTCTTGCGCAGCATCCGCAAGCGCAACGCAAACGTCGAACGCTCAGCACGGTTCACATCACCGCCCCCTTTCTCTTTTCTCTCATCCAATCATATCACGCGCGGATTGAAACCACAACAAAAACCGCCAAATTAAATTGTGAATATTCGTCACACGCCGACAAAATCCGCGTCAAAAATCCCTCTTGTATTTCTTTGGTAGGTTTGGTATACTATGGATATATATAAAGGAGGTGCCGATATGGAGAAGAAAAAGCCCATCCGTCGGTGGATATGGTATTTCAGTTTGATTGCGGCACTGATTGCTGTGTATAAGCTGTTTGACAATCTCGGTCAGGTGGTTGGCGCCGTCGGCAAAATCATCGGGATATTATCGCCGTTTGTGGCAGGATTGCTGTTGGCGTTTTTATTGCACCACCCCAGCCTGTGGATTGAAAACCGCTTTAAAAAGCTCAAAGGCCGCTTTTGGCAGTCGATGGCACGACCGCTGTCACTGCTGGTGGTGTATCTGGCGCTGGTCGGGCTGTTGGCGCTGATTGTGTCGCTCGTACTGCCGCGGCTGACGGCCAGCTTGATGGATTTGGTCCGCTCGATGCCGCAGTATATCCAAACGGCGATAATCAAGCTGGACGGCATGATGAAATCCGATTTTATGCAGCGCTTTGACTTGGCGGCGACGATTGATCAGCTGTACAAAACCTTGCTGGATACGATCACCCGTTTGTTCAGCACCGAGAACGTGGTGACCGCTCTGCGCGGAGTGCTGAATATTACCACCTCCATTGTGGACGTGGTCATTGCGCTGATTGTGTCGGTATATATGCTGTCCGGTCGCGAGCATCTTATGCGCGAGGCAAAGGCGGTGTGCGGTCTGTTTATGCCCAAGAGAACGATGGAGCACACGTCGCATTACGGGCACAGCATTGCGTCCATCTTTTACAAGTATTTTTACGGTGCCTTGATGGATGCGTTGGTGGTCGGCGTGGTAGTATCGGTTGGTTTGGCGATTTTCCGCGTGCCGTATGCGATTCTGCTGGGTATGTTGCTGGGCTTGATGAATATGATTCCGTATTTCGGCGCGATCATCGGTTGTGTCGGCATTGCGTTGGTGACACTGCTCACCAACGGCCTTGCCCCTGCCATCGGCGTGGTGATTTTCATCATCGTTGTCCAGCAGGTGGACGCGAACATCCTGCAACCGCGTGTGGTGGGTGATTCGGTTGGCTTACGCCCCCTGTATGTGCTGTTGGCGATTACGCTGTTCGGCGGCTTGTTCGGCTTCTGGGGCATCTTCCTCGGTGTGCCGATGATGGCGGTGGTACAGATGTTTGTTAAGGATGCCATTGCCGCCAAGCGTGCAAAGGAAGTACGCACATCCCCCATAGAAAAAGAGAACGAATAAACAAACGAACACCCGAGGTGAGAACCTCGGGTGTTCGGTTGTTTATGGCTGTTTTATAAAATACCGTCGAGGTATTGGGAGAGGGCGATTATCAGCGGCATCGTAGCGATGGCGAGCAGGGTGGTAACCGAGACCAGCTTGACCGACAGCCGGGTGTCGCGCTCGTAACGGGTGGAGAACATCGTGGTTGCGGTGGCGACGGGGGCGCAGATGCAAATGATACACGATACCAACAGGGTGCCGCGCACGCCGACAAGCAGCAATCCGCCGAGCGCCAACAGCGGCACGCCGATGAGTCGCAGGACGGTGCTCAGATACAGCTTTTTATCCTTAAACGCGCTGAGCATATCGGTTTGCGCCATATAGTAGCCGACGATAATCATCGGCAAGGGGGTGTTGAGACTTGCCAGATGCCCGATGGCATCCACCACCAGCCGCGGAACGGGCACCGACAGCAAAAACAGCACCATACCCAGCACCACGCCGAGGATGCCGGGGTTGAGGGCGAGCTTTTTCCCCGACAGCGCGCGCTTGTCGCCGCTCATGCACACCACGCCGTAGGTCCACAGGAAGATGTTGAAAACAATGATGTACGCCGCGCAATAGAACACGCCCTCGTCTCCGAGAATGGCCTGTTGCAGCGGAATGCCCATATAGCCGGCGTTGGAGAACACGGTGGCAAAGCGCAGCACGCGCCGCCGTCCGTCGTCCTTGTCGTGAAAGCACAGGTGGACGATGGCGAGGAGCAGTAGGTGGGTGACCAGTGCCACCGCCATCACCACAAAGAAGCCGCGCAGCATCGAGGCGTCAAATTCGCGGATGCAGGATTTGATGACGACACACGGCGTGGCGATATACAGCACCAAATTAGCGCACGCCTTGACCGCCGCCTCGTTGAGCAGGCGCAGCTTCTGACAGGCGACACCCACCGCGATGAGAATGAATAAAGACAGCACGTTTTGTGCTACCGTAAGGAAATTTTCCAGCATAATTGCATCTCCCGATATAAATTCCTTCGCAGTATAGCATAAAAACGAGAAAATGTCCATTTATTTATGTGTAATTATGGAAAAATCGAAAAAACATCAACTTTTTTACAAATTACCACTTTACTTTGGTAATGCGATGATGTATAATAGCGTCACACCCCCGTAAAAACGGGAACAATTTGGAAAGAAGGTATTTTTTATGAAAAAGTTTTTTGCTCTGATGCTGGCCGTTTTGATGTTGGTCGGCTGCATGGCCGGTTGCGGCAAAAGTGAGACGATTGTTGTCGGCTACACGATCTATGCACCGATGAACTATCTTGATGAGAATGGCGATTTGATCGGTTTTGATACCGAGCTTGCCAAGGCCGTGTTTGAGGGCTTGGATTACGAGGTCATTTTCAAGGAGATCAACTGGGATAACAAGTATACCGATCTGAACTCCAACGTGATCGATTGCGTGTGGAACGGCTTCACCTGCAACACGGCGGATGACGACGGTGTTGCCCGTGCAGACAAGGTGGACTTCTCCTACAATTATATGGAGAATTTGCAGGTCATCGTGGTGAAGAAGGATTCCGGCATTGCGGCGGCGGCGGATCTTAACGGTAAGATCGGTTCTGCCGAGGCCGGTTCTGCCGGTGAAAGCTACGCCAAGGGCTTTGAGGGCATCGTTTACAAGGGCGCCGTCAAGCAAACGGACAGCTTGATGGAGGTTAACGCAGGCACGGCGGATTTTGCAGTCGTGGATGCGCAGCTTGCGAACAGCTATTGCGGCAAGGGTGATTACGCTAACCTGCAAGTCGTGGACGCATTGTCCAGCGACGTGGAGTATTACGCCATCGGTTTCAAGAAGGAAAGCGAATTGACCGCGAAGGTCAACGAGCAGCTCGAAAAGCTTGCCGCGGATGGTACCATTGCCAAATTAGCTAAGAAATACGGCGTGGAGACTTCCGTGATTACGGATTTCAGCGCGCAGAAAGTCGACGCTCCTTCTGCCGACGACGAGAAATAATCGTCGCTAACTATTGAAAGCTTGTTTTGCAGACGGGACGAGAGTCCCGTCTGCAAAAGTCTGTATGGAGGTTTAACGGGCAACTATGACGTTTGGAGAAGTGGTAAGTTTTTTGGCGAACGGCTTTGTCTTTTCGCTGATTATTTTTGTTGTGACGCTCGTTTGCGGTATTCCGCTGGGTCTTCCGATTGCGTTGTGCTCGATGAGCCGATTTAAGGTTGTACGCGGCGTCACCAAAACCATCGTGTGGATCGTTCGCGGCATCCCGTTGATGTTGCAGATTTTTATTATCTATTATGCCCCCGGCTTGCTGTTCGGTACGCCGATATTCAGCAACATTGACCGTTATATTATCAGCAACTTTACGATTCCGCGAGAAGGCCTTGGGCAAATGCTGATGATTAATGCAGGCGGTTTGGTGGCTGTTCTGATTGCGTTCACCATCAATTATGCGTGCTATTTTTCGGAGATCTACCGTGGTGGCATTGAAAGCATCTCAAAAGGCCAATACGAGGCAGGGTACGTGCTGGGCTTGACCAAGTCGCAGGTGTTTCGCCGAATCATCCTAAAACAGGTAGTCCAGCGTATCGTCCCCCCGATGTCCAACGAGATCATCACGTTGATTAAGGATACGGCACTTGCCAATTGCATTATGATCCCCGAGATTATTAAGCAGGCGAAGGAGTTGGCGGCGACCAAGGCGCTGATTTGGCCGCTGTTTTTCACGGGTGTATTCTATTTGATTTTTGTCGGCATTCTGACCATTGTGCTCGGAAAGCTGGAAAAGAAAATGAGTTATTTTAGGAGTTAAGTGCCGTGGAAGTATTACGCGTAGAAAACATCAAAAAGAGCTTCGGTAAGACCGAGGTGCTTAAAGGCATCGATTTCTCGCTCGGCGAGGGAGAGGTGCTGTCCATTATCGGTTCGTCAGGCAGCGGTAAGACCACGCTGCTGCGATGCCTAAACTTCCTCGAAACGCCGCAGGAAGGGCGCATCATCGTTGACGGCGAGACCTTGTTTGACGCGGCGGATAAGTCCAAGCTCAGCGATGCCGCCATTCGGCGCAACCGCTTGCATTTCGGGCTGGTGTTTCAGCAGTTTAACCTGTTTCCGCAGTATACGGTCAAGCACAACATCACCTTAGCCGAGAGTCTGCTTGCCAAAGAGAAGATAAAAAAAGAAGGCAACTATAACGGTTATACCACCCTGCGCGAGGCGAACGCCGCTATCGAGGCAAAGGCGGAAAAGCTGCTCGACGAGGTGGGGCTGTTGGCGAAGAAGGACAGCTACCCGTGTCAGCTTTCGGGTGGTCAGCAGCAGCGCGTGGCGATTGCGCGCGCGCTGGCGATGGAGCCGGAGATTTTGTGCTTTGACGAGCCGACAAGCGCGCTCGACCCCGAACTGACGGGGGAGGTGCTGCGCGTTATCCGCGAGCTCAAAGGCACGGGGCGCACGATGATCATCGTCACCCACGAGATCGAGTTTGCCCGTGACGTGTCCGACACCATTATGTTTATGGACGAGGGCGTGGTCGCGGAGATGGGACCGCCGTTACAAGTAATTGAAAATCCGCTAAACGACCGTACCCGTGCGTTCTTGGCACGCTTTAACGAGAGATGAACGATATGATTAAAGGCGTTATTTTCGATATGGACGGGCTGATGTTCGACACCGAGAGCATCTACGCAATCTATTGGCGTGAGGTCAGCACGGAGCTTGGGTATCCGATGGACGACGCGCTGATTGCGGAGATGTGCGGCGCGGTACGGGATTTTCAGATAAACCGCTTTGTCGAGCGGTTTGGCGAGGGTGTCCCTGCCGGAGAGATTATTGACGAATGCAAGCGCCGCACGCGTGCGCATATTGCAAGCCACCCGATTCCGTTCAAGGCAGGCTTGACCGAGCTGCTGAACGCCCTGCGTGAACGGGGCATCCCTGCCGCGGTCGCGACGGGAACACCGCGCGTGGCGGCGGAAGATATGCTCGCCCGCTCGGGTGTGGCGCCGCACATTGATGCGGTGGTGTGCGGCGATGAGGTATCGGCCTGCAAGCCCGACCCTGAGATTTTCTTCAAAGCCGCCGCGCTCATCGGCGTGCCGCCACGGGATTGCGTGGTGTTGGAGGATAGCTTTAACGGCATCCGCGCCGCTCACGCGGCAGGCGCCCAACCGATTATGGTAAGTCGGAGGCC
>JAZOCH010000177.1:0-2879 GCA_045596425.1 Acutalibacteraceae bacterium
GGCTACGATCCGACTTGATTATGGACTTTTTCCTGCCGCGTATCGATGCGCTGGGCGTTTTGCGCAATATGCAGGCGATGGAGCTGCCCAAGCGGCCGCTGGTGATGCTGATGTCGGGGTTTGATAATCCGGCGCTGGAACGCGAGGCGATGAACGCAGGCGCGGATTATTATTTTCTCAAACCCTTTGACGCGGCACAGATGGCAAGTCGCATACTGACGCTGTGCGGCGAAGCGCCGATGCCGCCCGTGGGTGACAAACCGCGTCGCCGTGAGGTGCAGGGGAGCAGTATGGAGATGCACGTGACCGAGATTATTCACCAGATCGGTGTACCTGCCCATATCAAGGGTTACCAATATCTGCGCGATGCCATTCTGATGGCGATTGAGGACGACCAGATCATCAACGCTGTGACCAAACGGCTGTATCCGGCGGTTGCCAAGCGCCACGGCACTACCTCCTCGCGCGTGGAACGCGCCATTCGCCACGCGATCGAGGTGGCGTGGGACAGAGGGGATATCGACGTGCTCAATTCGTATTTCGGCTACACCATCCATAACAGCCGTGGGAAGCCTACAAACTCGGAGTTTATTGCGATGATTGCGGATAAATTCCGCTTACAGCTCAAAATTTCCTGAAAAGACCCCTTTTTCGCGCAAATATATTGATTAACAATATTGACACTTTTCCGTCTACACGATAAAATTATTGTATAGATATATAATGCAATGATTTTAGGGTATGCAAGCATTGTGTTGAGGAGGAGCAGGCGTGAAAGAGGGGCAGATTATCGTTATCAGCCGCGAGTATGGCAGCGGCGGCAGTGAGATCGGTCAGCGATTGGCCGAGCAGCTGGGTATCCCGTATTACGATAAGAATTTTGTGGACACCGCGGTAAAGGACAGCGGTCTTTCCACGGATTTTTTGGAGGAAGAGGAGCAGAGATTCATCAGCAGTCTGCTGTTCAGTCTCGCTACGGGCGGATATCGTCACAGCGGCGATAAGGCGATGGCAGATCAGGTGTATATCGCCGAGTCCAACGCGCTTAAAGAAGTTGCTCAACAGGGTTCCTGCGTCATTGTCGGTCGTTGTGCCGACCATATCCTCAAAGATAATTTTGACGTGTTCAGTGTATTTGTGCACGCACCGCTCAAATCGCGTGTTGCACGCGCTGTCAAGGAGCACGGGGTTTCTGCCCGTCGTGCCGAGGCAACGGTCAAGGAACGCGACCGTGCGCGCGCACGCCATTATGAATACTACACCGACAAGGATTGGGGCGATTGCAACAATTATCACTTGACGGTGAACAGTGACCGCTTTGGCATTGACGGCGCGGTGGCGCTGATCAAGCAGGCGCTGGAATTGGTTTGAGGATGGTGTGAGTGATGGCAAATAATCGAAATAATCGCGACCGCGGTGACCGTGCGCCGCGCGAATTCTTCACCCTTGGTGAGCACGCGGTCGGCGCAAAGCATTACCGCTTTCGCTATGACGGACGTACATACCGCATTTTGGAGCGCACCGTGAGCGCAAGCGGCGAGGAGAGCGAGGAGACGCTCCTGCTCGAAGAAGCGGAGGCGCGCGCGGCGTACGATGCGTGGAACCGCATCAAGCGCCCCGAACGCTTTGGTAACGCGTGAAAAAGTACAGCCGACACCCATAATAGGGCGTCGGCTGTACTTTTTATTAAAAATCTTTTGATTTCTTTACGATTGTTGGTAGTTTTTTTCGCAGGCAGTATTGCACTTTTCGGTAGAAAAGTGTACAATAAAGAGTAATTGTTACACGGAAAGGGGAGAACACGATGGCGCTGGCGAAAAATCAGCTTGTGCGGCTGACGGTTACGGGCGTGACGGGCGAGGGCAGCGGCGTTGCGCGGTATACGGATGCGGATATTCCTTCACCGGGGCTGGTTGTGTTTATTCCCTATACGGCGATAGGGGACGAGATTCTTTGCCGTATTGTTAAAGTGCAGAAATCGCACGCTTACGGGCGAGTGGAAGAGCTGCTTTCTCCCTCGGCTGACCGTACAAATGAGCAGGATTGTGCCGTGTTTGGCCGTTGCGGCGGCTGTGTATGGCGCCACATCTCGTATGAGGCGGAATGTCGGTATAAGGCACAATGGGTGGCAGATACCCTGCGCCGTGTCGGTGGTTTATCGGTTGAGCCGTTGCCGCTGGTAGCGGCGGATGAGCCCGACCACTACCGCAATAAGGCGCAATTTCCTGTGGTTGCCACAGAAACGGGTCCCGTGATGGGATTCTTTGCGCCGCGCAGTCATCGCATCGTCGCTTGCCGTGATTGTCGGTTACAGCCCGAGAACTTTCGGGCGGTGCTGGATGCAATCGCGGGTTGGATGTGGATGTATTCCGTCCCTGCCTACAAGGAAGAGACCCATAAAGGGCTTGTGCGGCATATCTACATCCGCGAGGGTGCAGTCAGCGGTCAGATGATGGTGTGTTTGGTATGTACAAGCGGCAAGCTTCCTGCCGTGTCGGCGCTGGTTGACGCGGTGCGTGCCGCCGCGCCGAAACTTGCTTCACTGGTCGTCAACATCAATCCTGCGCGGACGAACGTCATTCTCGGCGACGGGGGCTATACCCTGTGGGGCGAGGACGCGATTGAGGATACCTTGTGCGGTCTGCGTTTTCGGCTTTCACCGCATTCCTTCTATCAGGTCAACCACGCGCAAACCGAGAAATTGTACGCACTCGCCGCGGATGCGGCGGCACTGACAGGGCAGGAGACGCTGCTTGACCTGTATTGCGGTACGGGTACCATTGGTTTGTCGATGGCGCACGGCGCCAAGCAGGTTATCGGTGTAGAGGTCGTGCCTGCCGCAGTGGAGGATGCCCGTCGCAACGCTGAGGTGAATGGCA
>JAZOCH010000178.1:0-7142 GCA_045596425.1 Acutalibacteraceae bacterium
TTACGAAGGGTGAAAACGTTGCTGCCGTCAGCACCCGCGATATTCGGTCGTATCGGCTCGGCGCCCATAGACAAAATGAGGTTATCGTAGCTTTCTTCATAGGTTTCGCCTGTGCGAAGATTTTTGACGGTGACGGTTTTAGTATCGGGGCTTACCTTAACCGCTTCGTTTAATACTCTGACGTCGATATTAAAACGCGCTTTAAAACTTTGGGGCGTTTGGAGAGTCAAGTCCCCACGGTCGGTGATAACACCGCCGATATAATACGGAAGACCGCAGTTGGCAAAGGACACGTATTCGCCACGCTCCAAAATAATGATCTCGGCTTTTTCATCCAGTCTGCGAAGCCGCGCCGCCGCCGTTGCGCCGCCTGCAACACCGCCTATGATAATAGTTTTCATCCTTTTCACCTCTTTATAACGGTTTTTATATAAATATTATACCATTTTCCTCGGCTTTTCTCAATCCTTTTCTTTGAATATCCGTCTACAAATTGGCAAGAATATCTAATAGTAAACAAAGGGAGGTAATCCCATGTTCAAACACGAAAAGATGCTTTTTCATCCCGTGGCGGTGGAGAGTCCCAATCCGCAGTATGCGGCGCTTTTGCAGGAACAGCTCGGCGGCGGTAACGGTGAGCTGAAGGCGGCCATGCAGTATATGTCGCAAAGTGTCCGCATCAAAGACCCCGAAATCAAAGACTTATTCCTAGACATTGCCGCCGAGGAACTCGGGCATATGGAAATGGTAGCGCAAACCATCAATCTTCTCAACGGACACGACGTGGATGCCGCAAAAGTACCCTCGGGCGAAATTCAGACACACGTTATTCTCGGTCTAAACCCCGGTCTTATCAATGCATCAGGCTACTCTTGGACCGCCGATTACGTTACGGTGACGGGAGATCTGTGCGCCGACCTGCTCAGCAACATCGCGTCCGAACAGCGCGCAAAGGTGGTCTACGAATACCTTTACCGTCAAATAGACGACAAAAAAGTGCGCGAAACCATCGATTTCTTATTGAACCGCGAAGAAGCGCACAACCAAATGTTCCGCGATGCCTTTAACAAGGTGCAAAACTCGGGTTCAAACCGTGATTTCGGTACAACGCAGGCAGCAAAAATGTATTTCTCCATGTCAGACCCCGGCCCCAACGCTTTTTCGACCGGCGAAACAAAGCCCGTTTCTTTCGATAAATAAATGTGAAACAACCTCGCCGTGCGGAAAACCACATACGGCGAGGTTGTTTTTTGTGATTAGATATTCCGTTTAGCTAATTTTGCTTATATCGCATACGAAACGCCGTTTCCTTTGCGTAGGATTAATCGGTGTTTACGTAGGTGATAATGGACAGACCGATTTTTTCAAACTGACCGAGACCTTCATCCACGATTGCAATGTTTGCCGATTCTTCGGGCGTGATAACAACGTGCGCCTTTTTAAACATTTCTCCGGCTCGTTCACGGTATTGGTCAGCTGTAACTTTTTTAATAACGCACCACTCTTATAACGGATTCTCTTCCATAAACTTTAAGGTTTCTTCGATGGAAACGATGCCGGTGGACGCACCAACGGCCATAATGCAGTGAGTGCCGACGGCATTACCGAATTTTGCAGATTGCTCAAAATCCCAGCCCTGCGCCAGACCGGCTAAGAAGCCCGAACAGAAGGAGTCACCGGCGCCGGTGGTATCCACAGGCTTGATGTGACGGTAGGTGGGATAGATCTTGCCCTTTTCGCCGCCGGGCTGAACATACGCGCCGTCTTTACCGACTTTAATGATGACGTTCTTCACGCCCTTGTTAAAGAAGAATTCGGCAATCTTTTCTACCTCGGTTTCGCCCGAAAGCTTGACCGCCTCATCGTAGCTGGGCATAAAAATATCAATATGTTCAAAAACGCCCTCCAACTTGGGCAGCCAAATATCATCAAAATCCCAAGCGGTATCAAACACCGTCAATTTTCCGCGCTTTTTGCATTCTTTCAAGAACTCAACGCAAGGTGCACCGTCAAAGGAGGTAAGTAGCATCGCACCGGTGTAAAACACGATATCGCATTCGTCTACGGTGTCCCAGTTGATATCGTCCAAGCAGTAATCGGCGCTGGATGCAGGATTATACAGGAAGCTTCTTTCGCCGGAAGACTGAACACACACAATGGAAAGGGTCGTGGTGGAAGCAGCGCTTGTGGCAACTGCCGAAATATCAACATTGTTTTTGACAAGCTCGGATTTGACGAATTCTCCGTAAAAGTCCTCACCAACACGGCAGGAGACCGCAACGGGAACACCCAGCTTGCCCAAATCGATACCGCAGTTGGTCGCGCAACCACCGACACACGTGGTTACGGAATCAACGCTTCGCAAGGTGCCGGGAGTGGGTACGCTGTCAACCGGTTTTACCAAAATATCGGTCGTAACACTACCGCAACATAAAACTTTTTTCATAAAAATCCTCCTAACAGCAGATAGTAAACTGACGTTATTGTTATGATAGTATAATAATAGACACATTGTCAAGAGTTTTAGCAAAAAATGGGGTGACGGCAGTATGATTTACGGTATGAACGGTGCCGATATCAAGTGCCGTCATCGCGGATTGTTTTTACGGCAGATTGCCCTGTGTGCTGAGATTTCGCGCTAATGGAGCTCGCGATTAATCGGGGTTTTTCGGGGCGTGTATTGTTTGAGCCCTAAAACACGCCTTGGTTACATCGAAAAAGACACCCTTTGGTCATCAAAGGGCGTCTTTTTGCAATCACAGGTTTCAAGTTACTTTTTACCACACAAACGGAATTAAGCGATACCTCACCTTCTGCTGATATTCGCGGTAGCCATCGAGTTCCCGTTCGAGCATGGCTTCCTCATTTTTAATTCTCATAACGATGATGAACGGATACGCCAGAAAAATAAGTAAAGCATACAGCGAACCCAGCACCAGCGGCATAGACAAAAACAGCAGCAGGGTAACGGCGTACATCGGATGCCGCACAATCCCGTACAACCCCGTGTCGATGACTTTTTGGTTTTCCTGCACCTCGATGGTACGGCTCAGGTAGGTGTTTTCTCTGAGCACCTCGGCATACAGCAGATACGCCGCAAGAAACACCACGGCCGAAGCCAAAGCAACCCCTCGCGGCAACGCATACCATCCGAAGCGGTAGCCAAGCCCTGCCACAACAAAGCCTGCGACAAACATTAGTCCGCTCAGTTTAACGACCGTGCTCTGTTCGCGGCGTGCTTCCTTGGCTTTGAGTCGCTTTTGTAACAGTGTGGGATTACGCAACATCAGCACGATTCCACCGAGAAACATCGGCACGAACAAAATCGCTATCAGCAACCAGCCGTTAAAAAACGCCAACGTGCCAGCCGGTAAGAATACGAGCCCACCGACCAAGACCACCCCGAGCAAAAATTTGCCGATGGCCTGCAAAAATAACCGCATCGACATACGACAGCACCTCCCAATCCATCTGTTTATATCAGTATACCATATTCGTACGCCGTTGTCATCCGCCGTTTTGCGACCGTTTTTCGCAAAAAACGACAAAACACTGTACAAATTCGCTTGTATCTGCTATACTGGCTTTTATTAGCCGAGTTTTGGACAAAAAGACGTTTGGTGGGATAGGTATGTTAAAGGAATTTTTCGGTATCGGCGGATACCAACGCGTGCCCGAAGGCTTTATGTCGTGGCAACACCTGACCTTTGTCACGTCGCTGGTGGTGCTGATGACAGTGCTGGCGGTGGTGCTGGGACGGCAACTGCGCCACGCGGAAGATACCCGCAAAAATCGGGTTCTTATCGTGGCGGCGTTGCTCATCGACGGCTTCGAACTGCTCAAAATCGCGATAGGCTGTGCGGAGGATATCACCAGCTGGCGAATGATGCTGCCGCTGTTTTTGTGCAGCATCCAGCTCATCACCATCCCTCTCGCCGCGTTTACCAAAGGGCGGCTCAAAGAAGCGTCGCTGGACTTTGTGGCTATTTTCGGCATTCTCGGTGCCCTGCTGGGTACCTATGGAGCGGCACAGAACTACGCGGCGTATCCCGTGCTGAGCTTTACCAACGTGGTATCGGGCATCACCCACACCATCGCCGGTTTTGCCTCGCTGTATATCCTGATTGTCGGTATGGCGAGTATGAAAAAGCGCAACATCGGTTTGACCTTTGCTATATTGCTCGGCTTTTGCGTGGCGGCATTCGTCGCAAACACCCTGCTCGACTACAACTATATGTTCCTCAGACGAGGCGACGGCACCCCGTACGATATATTGTATAACCTCGTCGGCGGTCATCCCGTCTTCTATCCGCTGGGTGTGGTGGCGCTGTTCCTCCTTTACATTGTCGGCTATTATGCCGTGTATTATCTGTGCACCAAGAAAAAAGCCCCCGAGCCGATTACCGTATCCTAAAATTTCAGCCGCGGACGGAAAACCCGTCCGCGGCTTGCTTTTTTGTTGACTCGGTTACCGGATTTTACAGTTCGGGGTCGGCCTTGACCTCGGCAGGGGGTGTTTCCAGCAAGGAGGGGTCTTTGAGATACTGCTTCATCCGACGGAACGCCAGCGCAAAATAACTGCCCGAGGCAATGCGCTCATCCATCACCACACCCAGCGGCAGGCATTTCTCAAACACGACCTCGCCGCCCTTTCGCTTGGCAACCTCACGGCTGTTACCTGCCGCCATCACGATACTGGTGGTACCAAAATCGTAGCAATGGTGATAAATGTGGTTGGTACGGATGCTCGCCAGATTGGTGAACACCATCGAGGTGTGGAAGGGGCTGGCATCAATGATGACCTTGGGCAGAAGATTGTGCTTATCCGCCCACTTAATCACACACACCGCCGCACGCAACAGTCCGGGCAACGACACCAAGGTGTTGATCAGCTTGTCGGTGGCGTTGTTATCCCCCTCGGCGCGGTTGTTGCTGACGTAGGCCTGTATGCGCTCCTCCACCTCAAAAATGGTGTCGGTGGGTTGGAAATAAATCTTGGACATCGTACCGTTGTCCGCCTCGCCGCCTTTGAGCACCACCATACCCACCGCAATCTCGTTGCGCGAATAGGCGCGCTTGTTGACGATAAAGCGGTTGAGTGCCGGATACTCTGCCACGGTACGGGTATACGCCGCCATCAGCACCGCCATATGACTGACGGGAGTGCCGTCCTTCTTTTTCGCGCGGATGTAGGTATCGATAGGAGCAAGCGGAATATCCAGTGTAATCGAGTTCATTGAGTCACTGCGCTTCGCCATCACATGGGCCGCGATGCGGTACATCGGATCGGTGTGGCGCAGCAGCTTTCCGTCTGCACGGTTCATAAAAACACTCCTCACTTGGGCAGCCTTAACACTGTCCGTAATATGGGTATTATAGCATATTTTTCGACAAAACGCAACCCTTTTCACCGCGGCGTGCGGTTGACAAGCGGCTGGGTTTGTGGCATTATAGTTTTAATCGATGATTTCAATTTAGTGTTAGGGGGCCGCTGTTATGTCTTTACAAGCGCCAAAGCCTGCACGCGTAGCGTATGCCGACGTCGTGCGCGTCATTGCCATTCTGTTGGTGGTGCTGATTCATTCCGTCTCGCCGCTGTTTAACACCCTGCCCGTCAACGACGGCGGTTTTGCGGTGAGCGTACTGCTCGACGGTATCGCACACGCGGCGGTGCCGCTGTTCGTGATGGTGTCGGGCATCTTCCTGCTGGACGAAAACCGCCCAATGTCGGTGCGCCGTGCCATTCGGCATTATGCGTTGCCGCTGGTCGGGCTATATTTCTTTTGGAGCGTGCTGTACGCCGCCGCCAACAAGGTTGCCCTCCCACTGCTATTTGAAAACGCCGCGGTGAACGGCGAAATGCTCAAAGCGTTCGGCACGGCGGTGTTGGAGGGCGCGTACCATATGTGGTATCTGCCGATGATGGCAGGGCTGTATCTCATTACCCCCATCCTGCGCACCTTTGTGCGGCAGGACAGCCGCCATCTGGTGCGGTGGTTTCTGCTCATCGTGTTCGTACTGCGCTTCGTCCTGCCGACGGGCATTCGCCTGACGGCGGCGCTGATAGGGGTGGATTTCTCCGCCGCTTACAACAGCTTTGAGCTGCTCGCCGGGTGGGAATATCCTGCCTACTACGTCGCCGGATGGTATATCGCCAACACCCTGCCCGAAAAATCCGTGCGCCGCAAGGTGTACGCCGCAGGCGTGCTTGCTTTGGCAATGATGCTCGGTTTTACGGGATGGATGTCGGCAAGCCGCGGCGAAGCGGTCAAGGAGCTGATGGAGCAAAAGAGCCTGTTCTGCGGTGTCTACGCCGTGGCGCTGTTCGCGTTGGTCGCGTGGGAAGGCAAATCCCTCAAATCCAACCCCTTGCTCACCCGATTGTCCGCACTGAGCTTCGGGGTATACATCATCCACGTGGAAATTCAGCAGTTATATAAGCAGTTTATCCCCTATACGGGCGGCAGCGTACTGCTTTACACGCTCGTGCAATGGCTGGCGGTCGCCGCGGTGTCCTTTATCGCCGCGTGGGTGCTGTCCCATATTCCGCTTCTCAAACGCGCGGTAAGAGCCTAGGAGGATATTATGCGCAATACAACGCTATGCTACATCCGCAATGACCGCGGACAAACCCTGCTCATCCACCGCATCAAAAAAGAGAACGACCTCAACCACGACAAATGGATAGGCGTGGGCGGCAAATTCGAGGACAAGGAAAGCCCTGAGGAATGCCTTGTGCGCGAGGTGTTGGAGGAAACAGGGCTGATGCTGACCTCCTACCGCTATCGCGGCATCGTTACCTTCGTGTCGGATGAGTGGGATACGGAATTTATGCATCTGTTTACCGCCGACGGCTTCACGGGGGAGCTTTGCCGCTGTGACGAAGGGGTGCTCGAATGGGTGGATAACGACAAGGTCGCATCCCTGCCGACGTGGGAGGGTGATCGCATCTTCCTGCAATTATTGGAGCAGGATGCGCCCTTTTTCTCACTCAAATTAGTGTATGCAGGCGACCGTCTCACCTATGCCGCACTGGACGGCAAACCGCTAAAACGATAAACAGACGGCTCACCGATGGTGAGCCTTCTGTTTATCGTTCTGTATACAATTCATCATGCTCCAACGAATAGGGTTTTCATCTA
>JAZOCH010000179.1:0-2269 GCA_045596425.1 Acutalibacteraceae bacterium
ACGCCGAGTACCAACCCGAGCGAAACGGTCATCTGTAACAGTATCGGTATGATCGCCGCCGGTAACGGTGTGGTGTTTAACCCCCACCCGAATGCCATTGCTACGTCGAACTATGCGGTAGACTTGGTCAACCGCGCTTCCAAGGCAATGGGAGGTCCCGAGGTGCTCGTCTGTTCGATGGCGAAGCCGACACTCGAGAGTGCATCTGTGATGCAGTCGCATCCGCTCATCAAACTGCTCGTCTGTACAGGCGGTCCCGGCGTTGTACGCGCGGTGCTGTCCTCCGGTAAGAAGGCGATCGGTGCCGGTGCGGGTAACCCGCCCGTCATCGTTGACGATACCGCTGACATCCCGAAAGCGGCAAAGGATATCATCGACGGTTGCACCTTCGATAACAACTTGCCTTGTATCGCCGAGAAAGAGGTTTTTGCTTTCGCGAATATCGCGGATGACCTCATTCACTATATGCGTCAGAACGGCGCGTATCTGCTCAGCCGTGAACAGGCTGAGGCACTTGAAAAGATCGTCCTCGTTGATCAGACGGGCAAGGACGGCAAGACCCGCAAGGTCATCAACCGCAAGTGCGTTGGTCGTGACGCGGCGGTGCTGATGGATAAGATCGGCGTCAAGGTCGATAGCAGTGTCCGCTGCCTGATCTGCGAGACCGATTTTAACCATCTCTTTGTGCAGGAAGAGCTGATGATGCCGATTCTGCCGATCGTGCGTGTGCGCGACATCGACGAGGCGATCGACCTCGCGGTGAAGGCGGAGCACGGCAACCGTCATACAGCTCATATGCATTCCAAGAATGTGGATCACCTGACCCGCTTCGCTCGCGCGGTCGAGACGACGATTTTCGTGAAGAACGCTCCGTCCTATGCCGGTATCGGCTTCGGCGGCGAGGGTCACACCACCTTCACCATCGCCGGTCCGACGGGCGAGGGCATCACATCGGCGCGTAGCTTCACAAGACAGCGTCGCTGTGTGATGGCGGACAGTTTCCATATCATATAAGGAGGTAAATCAATGGATATCAATGCCAGTCAAGTAGAAAGCATTGTCCGTGATGTGCTGGCGCAGATGACCGGCAACGGTGCTGTGGCATCGGCACCTGCGGCATCCGCAGGCATCCCGAAGACCGCTAAGGTCGCGATGCTGACCGGTCCGAAGAACATCGAGGTGAAGGAATACCCGATGCCGACCGTCGGTGACAATGACATTCTCGTTAAGGTCGAGGGTTGCGGCGTTTGCGGCACCGACGTTCATGAGTGGAAGGGCCATCCTTTCGGTCTTGCTCCCGTCGTGCTTGGTCACGAGGGTACCGGTGAGATCCTCGCGCTCGGTAAGAACGTGAAGTGCGACACCGCAGGTAAGCCCCTTAAGGTCGGCGACAAGATCGTCACCTCGGTTATCAGCTGCGGCGAGTGCAAGATCTGCCGTATGCATCCCGCCAAGACGAACCTCTGCGATAAGCAGGGCATCTTCGGCTTGATCTCGGACAGCGAGGAAAAGCACCTCAACGGTTGGTTTGCCTCGCATCTGCTCATCAGCGCGAAAGGCGCGACCTACTTCGAGGTCAATGACCTCGATCTGCAGGAGCGTATGCTGCTCGAGCTCGCATGTGTGTGCGTTCACGCATATAACCGTGCAAACTCCACGGGGCTGATGAACTTCAACACCAAGGTACTGGTTCAGGGCTGCGGTCCTGTCGGTTTGGTGCAGATCGCGGTGCTCCGTGCGGCGGGTATCAACCACATCATTGCGGTTGACGGCAACCCGAAGCGTCTGGAGATGGCAAAGAAGATGGGTGCCAAGACGATCGTCAACTTCCGTGAGGCGTCCACGCTGGAGGCGCGCATCGACGCGATCAAGGCGGTTACCGAAGGAATGGGTGCGGACTTTGCGTTCCAGTGCACCGGTGCTCCTGCGGCAGCATCCGACGCATACAGCTACATCCGTCGCGGCGGCGGCTTCTGCGAGATGGGCTTCTTTGTGGATAACGGTGAATTCTCCATCAATCCCCATATCGCTATGTGTAATAAGGAGATTAACCTGGTTGGCTCCTGGGATTACAGCGCTGAGGATTATCCCACCACCATCGCTTTCCTGCGTCAGGCTCGTGAGATGAACATCCCCATCAAGGATCTCATCACCCACAGTTTCCCGTTGGATCAGATGAATAAGGCTATGGAGGTCAACGTTGCCCAGGAGGGTATCAAGGTTTGCTACCTGGCAGACTGATAGAAAGTTGAGGGCCGGATATCATGTC
>JAZOCH010000180.1:0-15255 GCA_045596425.1 Acutalibacteraceae bacterium
CTTGAATGACCAGTCCCGTTACGCATACTGCCGAGGTTGAGGTAAATAATGCTTCGTTAAACGGTGTTACGATACCACTTTTAGTTGATATTGGGAGCATCAGTAATAACGCACCCACAAGTATGACTCCTGCAAAGCCGAGTATGATGATTTGAAACGAGGTTAGACCCCTCTTTTTATGTGTTAGATCCGCCATAACGCTTCTCCTTATCTCCCTTTTGTTGCCTTAATTATACATTTTTTCAATTTAAGGCAGTGTTAGAGGATTTTTTCTCGCATTAAGATTGCATAAAGAAAAGAAAACCGAACGGGTTTTAATACCCATTCGGCTTTTACTTGTGACAGTTTTGAATATTTAGTTTTGGCTGCAACAGAGCATGGATTTCTGAGGCATATTTAGAATGTTATTCCGCTCCTTTCTAAAACCGCCCCAAACCCGCTTTTGACACCATTGTGTTCAACCGCTAAAACCCTAGTGTTTATGCGCCTTTCAGGTGGTTTGCCCTATTATAACACAAGCCTCTATTCTACGAACTATTCCCGTTGCTTTCATATATAAAAGTCTTTTCGTATTTACTTGAACAACGGCCCCTTTGTGTAAAGGGGGCTGTCGCCTTAGGCGACTGGGGGATTGTTCTTCTTTGCAATCCCTCCACCGCAAGCGGTCCCCCTCCCTTTGCACAAGGGAGGCTTTGTTTTGCAAATTTTCAAATTGTGATCAAAGGGAACTTATACTGCTTGAATTTACTTGTTAGTTGTAGTATGTTATAATAAAACAAAGAGGGTGGTTTGCATATGAAAACTTGTGATTTACATACGCATTCAATTTATTCTGACGGAACATATACTCCAAAAGAAATCATAGATTTAGCAATTAATATCGGTTTATCGGCAGTTGCATTGTGTGACCATAACACGGTGGACGGATTATGTGATTTTTTAGCGGCTGCCAATAACAAAAATATTCAAGCAATTGCTGGTGCAGAGTTTTCTGTTGATTATAACGGTAAAGAACTACATCTTCTAGGTCTTTATATTCCGGAAAAACATTTTGACAAAATTGCCGATTTAATGAATGATGTAAACGATAAAAAGAGGCAAAGCAATATAGATTTAATAAAATCTTTAAATAGAGCGGGGTATGAAATAGACTATGAGTCTATAAAAAATTCTACACCAAACGGAAAGTTTAACCGTGCTCATATTGCCGCCGAATTAACAAAAAAAGGCTATACCAATTCGATAAAACAAGCTTTTGACACACTATTATCGCCTGCGTTAGGTCATTATAAGGAGCCGAAAAGATTGCGGTTCTTTGAAATGATTGATTTTATAAAATCAATTGGAGCAACTCCCGTATTGGCACATCCCTTTTTAAATCTAACAAAAGATGCGTTGGAAATTCTTTTGCCGTTAGCAAAAAAACAAGGATTAGTTGGAATGGAGTGTTATTATTCACTCTATGACAAGGCTACAACCAAAGAAGCCCTTGATATGGCTAAAAAATTCAAACTGAAATATAGCGGCGGAAGTGATTTTCACGGAGGGAATAAGCCCGATATCAAACTTGGGGTTGGCAAAGATAGTTTGAAAATCCCTTACGATTGGTCGGTCGCATTAAAAACAGCGGAGTGATTTCACTCCGCTGTTTCTTTATACCTATACACCACACTATGTATTGCAACACAAAACCTGTCGAACGGTGTCAATCGCACACGGCGTGAGTGCGGCGCTATTTCAAGGCGTGTTACCGTGTGCTGCCGTAGCGCCAAGCGCTACGGCAGCAGGGTATGCTTATAACCGGCGTGACGGGCCCTCTCGCGGATTGGCAAGGGGCAAAAACCAAACCCGTAGGGGCGGATTCTATATCCGCCCGTTTTCGCTATGCGGCCCGTAACGGGCCGCCGAGGACACCGCCCCTACAATTTTTTGGGTGTGCGTAGGGGCGGCCGGTGGTTGTCCGCTTTGGGGTTGCCCTCTTTTTCTGTGTGCGAATGTGGGTTATCCCCTTGCCAACCTCGCGTGGGTATGGTAAAATAAAGTGTATGACTTTTTCTCTGAGGGGAGATTGCTATGACCGATTTACATACCGAAACCACCTCTCGCCGCATCATCCGCGCGTGTGCGCTGGTGATGGTCTTTTTGATGCTGGGGCTGGCGGTGTTTCTGTGGCTGCGCCACGGCTATTTGAAAGAAAACGTCGACGGGGTAAACACCCTGCAAATGGGGCTGTACACCGTCGGCGGCGGCGCGCTGATTGCGCTGCTGGGTGCGTTGTGTGTAAAAGCGTGCTTACCGTCGGAGGAGAGCCGTCCGCGCAGCGTGTGGGCGTGTCCGCTGGCCGCCGCAGGGCTGGGACTGGCGCTGATGTCGCTGGCGTACGTCACGCTCGGTGTGTGGCCCGTGGGGGACAAGTCCATTCTGATGGTGGATATGCACCATCAATACGCACCGCTGTTGAGCGAGTTGCGGCATATGTTTATTGAGGGGGCGGATTTCTCCTACTCCTTCCATATCGGACTGGGTGCAAACTTCCTGCCCTGCTTTGCCTACTACCTCGCCAGTCCGTTCAATCTGCTGCTGGTATTCTTCTCGCAGGCGCATTTGGCGGAGGCGATTTTGGTCATCACCCTGCTCAAAAACGCGCTCGCCGCGGCGGCGTTTGCCGCTTGCGCCCAGTACATCTACCGTAAGCGCAACGCGGCGGTGGTGTGCGTGTCGGTGCTATACTCACTGATGCTGTATATGATCGCCTATTCCTGGAACATTATGTGGCTGGACGTGGTGGCGCTGTTGCCCGTGGTGGTGATGTGCTTTGAACGGATGCTGCGCGAGCGCAAATGGCTCGGATACGTGCTGACGTTGGCGCTGGCACTGTTCAGCAACTACTACATCGGCTTTATGTTGTGCGTGTTCTTGGTGCTGTATTTTATCGTCTGGCAGCTGCGTGAACCGCGCACGCTGGGTGAGCGCGCCATCGGCACAGGCTTGTTCGCCGGCGGCTCATTGCTCGGCGGCGGTTTGGTGATGGCTCTGTTACTGCCGACCGCGATCGCGCTGGGACGCACCTCGGCGGCAGGGGATACCTTCCCCGATTTCAAGGCCACGTTTGAAGCGTTTGACGTGTTCGGGCGGCTGTTCTATGGCGCCAGTCCCACCATTCGCTCGGGCAATCTGCCCAACCTGTATTGCGGCGTGGTGACGGTGCTGTTGGTGCCCGTCTATGCCACCCAGCAGTCGGTGCCGCTTCGCCGCCGTGTTTGCTACACGCTGTTGCTGGCGGTGATGCTGGTCAGCTGCACCATCAATCAGTGGGATCTGGTGTGGCACGGTCTGCACACCCCCAACGACCTGCCGTATCGCTTCTCGTTCCTCGTGTGCTTCGTGATGCTGTTGATGGCGGCGCGTGTGCTCACGCAGTTGTCGCATATCACGCCGAAACAAATTCTCGGCAGTCTGACCGCGAGCGCCGCGTATCTCATATTGTGGGAGAAATTCGGCGGTGACCGCACCCCCGACAGTAAGCTGCTGTACCTCAACCTGCTGTTGTTGGCGGTATACGCCGTGGTACTGCTTGTCGGCGCCACGCGCCGCCTGCCCGTACGCGCCGGACGGCTGCTGCTGTTGGCGGTGGTGTCGCTGGAATTGCTGTTCGGCACGGCACGCACGCTGGATGCGATGGACAGCAAGGAATATTTCACCTTACAGCAAAACTATGTGGATAACGATGCCACGGCGGCAACCGCGGCGGCGGTTGAACGGGCGCAGGCGATTGCCGAGCAGGCAGGGGATAAATTCGCGCGCATTGAGTATCTGCCGCGCAGTACGTGTATGGATACCGCTTTGCATCATTACAAGGGCATCACCACCTTTGCGTCCAGCAACTCGTATGACACGACCTTGTTTATGGGCGATCTCGGTTACGCCATCAACGGAGTCAACAGCTACCTCTACCACAGCTTTGTGGCGCCGTCGGATTCGCTGCTCGGCATCAAATACGTCATTCTTAACTTCTCGCTGAGCAACCACAGCCAGTTAAAGCTGGTGGATTCGCTGGCGGTCGGCGGCGAGTCGCGGTATATTTACGAAAACACGACGGCGTTGCCCGTCGGGTATTACGCCACCGATGCCATCGGCGGCTACGTCGGGGAAAAGTATAAGCCGTTCGACAACCAAGAGCAGCTGTATGGCGGTATCCTCGGCGACGATGCGGACATATATTATCCGCTTTTCCTCACCTCCGAAGACGATGCCTCCTCGATTTACGGCAGCTCGTTTGTTAAGAACAGCGCCGACACGATGGGCAGCTTCTACGGCTTGGTGGAGGAGAAAGGGCAGTATTTTGCGTTTGTGGATTGCCGCGCGGCGGACAGCATCGGTGTGGCGGTGTACAATACGGACGACGAACAGCAGAACCACTGGAACGTCACTACCTATGAGCCGTACGTTATCGACCTCGGCACGCTGTCTCCCGAGCAGAAGGTGGAGGTGACCATCACCGCGGAGAGTACGGTGTCGGGTAATATCCACGTCGTGCGGATGGATGCCTCCGCGTTGGAGAGTGCCACACAGGCGGTGCGTGCGCACGGGCTGACGGTCACCGAGAGCACTGCCATCTCACTGACAGGCACGGTCACCGCGCCTGCGGACGGTGCGTTGTTCCTCTCCATCCCGTATGACCGTGGCTGGACAGCCACCGTAGACGGTAAGCCTGCGACAACCTTCCCCGTGAGCAAGGACGAGGAGGGTGCGGACGGTGCGATGCTGGCAGTGGAGCTGACAGCAGGCAACCACACGGTGGAGCTTCGTTACCGCGCCCCCGGTCAGCTTATCGGGCTTATTATTAGTCTGGTTTGCGCCGCGGTGATTGCCGCGCTGTGGCTGATTGAGCGCAGACTCACGCGTAAAACGATAGCCGTCCCCGTGCCGGTCGAGCCGACAAAGGGCGAGGCCGAGCAAGCGCAGGAGGATACCTTTACGGAGTTTCTGCTGGAACTCGCCAAGGCGGAAGAAGCAACCACTGACACCGCACCGCCAGAGGTGCAGGAGCCATCGGAAACGGTGGCGCAGGAACCCCCAAAGGAAGAAACCGCCAATCCCGTAGAATAAGCAAACGCCCTCGTGAGGAAAATTCCTCACGAGGGCGTTTTTATGTATGCCGATGTCGATGCGCGCAATCAGCGGTTAATTTTGTGCGGTTGCAATATCGTCGCGCAGGGCATCCCACGCATCGGGATGGCGGACGTAGTAGCGTGGACATTCCTTCCCCGTGACGTCGTAGTGGCGGATGACCGCCGCGGCATCTAAGCCCCCGAGGTCGCACAGCCACGCGGTCAATTGAACCACCGCTGCGTACGAAGCGGCGGTGAACTGACCGCTGTCGTCGGGGTGGCATACCTCGATGGAGATGGTGTCGCGGTTTCGTTCGTTACTGGCGACTGAGCGTTCGTGTAGAGGCAGGCACTGGATGACCTCGCCGTCCAGTCCGATAACAAAATGAGATACCACCTCGGTGGTGGGCTGGTTAAAATAATTGCGGTTGCCCATCGCGGAGGTGCCGGGATTGCCGACGTAGTGGATGACCACACCCGTGAAATCCGCCAGCCGCGCACCGCTGCGTGCGGTTTCGTTGTCGATGTAAGCTGGTTGCACGTAGTCGGGGACGGTGGCCGTTTCCAGCGCTTTCACGCGCCGTGCCGCCCGTAAAGAGGGGGCGGTGAGCAAGGTCGCCGTGATACACACGCCGAGCAAAATCAAAAGCAACAGCCGCCGCATAAAACGGCGGCGACGGCGTTTACGCATAAATCTCACCTCATCCAATGGTATGCGGTGTTAATCGTTCTTTTTCTCCGCAAAGGCGAAAAATCGCTGACCGAGATAGTTGAGTGCCGTGAACAAGCCCATACCCGTGAGCAGTGTGATGTTGCCGCGCAGGGTATCGTTCACACCGCGCAGCAGCCAATCCATCAACGGCACGGCGATGCCGTGCGCCAAGAGATAGCATACGGCAATGTTAACGGCAAAACGCAGCACCTGCCGCCACGAATTTTCCCGATTGCGGAAGGTGAAATACTTGTTGAGAAAAAAGCTCAAAATACTGACGGGGATATAATTGGCGGCGGAGGATAGCCACACACCACAGTGAAAAACATTGTAAAAAAGCAGCTCAATGCCAAGGCCAAGTACGGTATTAAATGCTCCGACGAGCAGGAATTTGAGCAGTTTTTCATCCACTACGCCGCGCAGGCGTTGCCACAGAGAGTTCATAGGTACATCCCTTCTTATTCGTAAAGCTTGGCAAGTCCGCCCTCGCTGGTTTCGCGGTAGCGGTGGGACAGGTCGCGCCCCGTTTCGTACATCGTTTGCACGACGAGGTCGAAGGAGATTTTTCGGCTGTTGGTGAGGAAATTCGCCAGGCTGACGGCGTTGATGGCGCGCATCGCTGCTACGGCGTTGCGCTCGATGCAGGGGATCTGCACCAGCCCGTAGATGGGGTCGCAGGTCAGCCCGAGATGATGCTCCAAGGCGATTTCGGCGGCATATTCGATTTGCGGTATCTGCATCCCGAACAATTCCCCCAGCGCGGCGGCCGCCATCGAGCAGGCAGTGCCGATCTCCGCCTGGCAGCCGCATTCCGCGCCGCTGATGGAGGCGTTGGTCTTGACGAGATTGCCGATAATGCCTGCTGTTGCGAGTGCGTGGCAGATTTCGGTGTCGGTGAAGCCGTGCTTTTGCTGTTCATAGTACAGCACCGCCGGCAGCACACCGCTGGCACCGCAGGTGGGGGCGGTGACGATGCGGCCGCCTGCCGCGTTTTGCTCGCTCACCGCAAAGGCGTAGGCGCAAACGAGGCGGTTCTCGCGCGTTTCGCGCGTTTCGTCGATGTGGTTTTGGGCATAGAGGTGTTTTGCCTTGCGCTGCACTTGCAGGCGTCCGGGCAGCGTACCCTCCTGCCGCAAGCCCTCGGCAACGCACGCCTTCATCGTTTGCCACACCGTGAGCAGGTAATCGCGCAGTTCGGTGCCCTCAATCTGCTCGGCGTATTGCCACAGCCGCAGAGCATTTTGCTCGCAGTAGTCCGCGATGGCGGAGAAGCTGTGCAGCGGATACAGGGCGCGGTTTTCCGTCAGCGGCACGCCCTCAATGTCGATTTGTCCGCCGCCGACGCTGTATACGCGCGCCGTGCCGAGCACTTGCCCGTCGGCGTAGGCGGTAAGCTCCATCGTGTTGGGATGGGGCAGGTCAACGGTGTCGGTGTCACGGGTAATATCCACCGCGTGCGGTGCGAGCGTTTCGCGCACGATGGCGGTGGTATCGTGTCCCTCGGCGGTGTAGGCGAGGGAGCCGAACAGCGTCACCGCAAAGCGGTCCGCCGCAGGATAACGCTCTTTCATATACAAGCACGCCTTTTCGGGGCCGATGGTGTGAGAACTGGACGGGCCGCGCCCGATTTTATACAATTCTTTTAACGAACACATGGCATTGGTCACGGAATATCACCTCGCTACTATGAATCATAGCATAAAACCGCGTGTCGCGCAAGAATTTCTCTTAAAATGGGTATACTAACCGCGAAAGGAGCGTGAGTATATGCAGGAGGAACGCAAAAAACCGCGTGTGTTGCCCGAAAAGCCGAAGATTGCCCCCGTTGACCCCGTTATTGCCGGAGAAAAGCTGGCGCAAAAGGGGGACAACATCGTATCGGACGTTCTTGGCAGCTACACCGGCATCGCCGCCGACGGCGGCAGACCGGAGCAGGACGCCGACGACCTGTAAAAACACCACCGCCTCACCCAAATGGGTGAGGCGGCCGGTTTATAACGGGATTACGGCTTTGCGGCGAGCGACAAGCGCGCCGCAAGCACGGTGATATCATCGGCGTGGTCACCTTGTGCCGCACGGGCGGCTTTGGCGATGCGTTCAGCGAGCGCCTGCATGGATTCCTGCGGCGCACGGTCGCGCAACAGCACCTCCACGGCGGCAAGGCCGTCCGCGAGCGCGCCGTCGGACAGCATCAGCAGGATATCCCCGTCCGCGAGCCAGTCGGCGCAATGCTCAAAATGAATATCCGTGAGAATACCGATGGGCAGGCTGGGGCGTTCCAGACGGGACACCCGTGAGCCACTGCACAGCAGAGAGGCGGTGGCGCCTGCCTTGTAGAGGTCCAGCCGCCCCGAAAAGGTGTCGATGACCGCCACGTCCAAGGTGGCAAGGCTTTCCTCGCGGCTTTTGATGAGCAGGGCGGCGTTGACACTGTGCAGGATGCTGTCGGGGCTAAAACCGGCGCGCCACAAGCGCGAGGTAAGCCCCACGGCCATCGCGCCGTCCACCGCGGCGCGCCCACCGCTGCCCATACCATCGGACAGCATCAGCACCGTGCGCCCGTCGAGGGAAAAGCGGTCGGTGGCATCGCCGCACAGCGTTTCTCCCTCACAGCAGACCTGCGCCAGCCCGATTTCGACGGCATACCGCGACGGCTCACAGAGGGTGATGCGCGTTTCGGTGCCGCATTTTTCGGCAACGGGGGCGGCAAAGGTGCAGGCGCACGCCGCCTGCATATCGCGCAGCCACCGTCCGCCGCTCAGCCGCACGCCGACGGTTTCGGTCAGGATTTCTACGGTCAGGCGGTTACTGCGTCCGCGCGCACACAGCGCTTGTCGCACGGGCATCCCGTGGTCGGCGCACACCGCTGCCACACGCCCCGACAACTCCACGTCCACTTGCTTCGGGTCGCTCATATCCTGCGCCATCGAGTCCAGTAAGCCTGCCATACCGCTGAATTGGTCGTTGACGGAGTGCTGAATTTCTGTCAACCGCCGCCATGCCCCCTCGCGCACCAGATAGCGTTCGTAGTCGCGTGTCAGGCGGTCGGTCAGCCGTTCGGGCTGGCGGCAATGGGTGGCAGGGAAGCCGAGCAGGTCGTCGGGGGATACGGCACCGCGCTGTTTAAGGGGTGGAATGAGCCGTTCCAGCGCCATCTGCATTTCTTCCTCGTGCTGTCCCCAACACACCGCCTGCAAGGGACACGTGCCGCACACCGCCGCGCGGCAGTTGCGCAGCATCGCCGCGGTGTCGGGCGCGCTATGACGGGACAGTCGCTCGGTAATCGTGCCGACGGTCTGCGCGATGTCGGTCATCGCGTTTGCCGCTACCTGCAAGCGCATGGTCACGGCGCGGCGAACCCCTTCGACGGCAGGCGATTCCCGTCCGCGCAAAATCAGCCGATGTAAGCGGCGGTCCAGCGCCGACGGTAGCAGTAGAAACAGCACGCTTGCCGCAAACAGCTCGTATAAGCGGATAACGGTGTCGTCAGTGGTGTCGGTGAGGGTGAGTATCCCCGTTGCGACCAAAAACGCGGCGCACTGTGCCGGTCGCCCAAAGCGTGAAAACACACCGGCGAGCAAGCCGCCGAAGGCAAGCGCCAGTGCCGCGGAAAGCTGGGCAGGGGCAGCGAGGGCGGTTGCCGCCCCGACGATGACACCGGCCATACTGCCGCCCTGCTCCTGCCCTGCGCGCGCACACACCAGCACCAGTCCGGCGGCAAGCACCCGACCGGGAGAAAAGCTACCGATGGTGACGGTGGAGGCGGCCATCAGCAGGACGGCGCCTGTCAGAATGAGCGAGGCTTGTTGCGGCGGTGTGATGCCGCAGGGCTCCTCGGCGCTTTGCAGGCGACGGGACAGCTCCACCGCGCTGCGGAAGAACACCGCACACCCTGCCGCGACACCGCTTTCTGCGAGTAACACCACCACGCGATAGCCGTCGATGCCGACGGCGCTCGCCATTGCCAGTCCCGTGGACAAGGACGCGATAAAGGCGGCAAGCGGCGGCACAAAGCCACGGTTTTCCCATTCGGGGACGGCGGCGAGCACCCACCGCACACCCCCGACCGCCGCCACCGCGGCGATATAGCGCAGAGGGGTGGCGGTATCCCCGATGAGGATGCCGACCGCGAGTGACAGCAGTACGGGGAGCAGAGGCTTGTCCATCGCGGCGGCGAGGCTGATGCCGAACGGGGACATCTGCCCGTACAGGGCGGCACGCGGCATCAGCAGACCGACCAGACACCACAACAGGGTGACGGCACTGCTATGCCCACGGGCGGCGAGGGCAGAGGGAGCTTTGGCGGCGGATTTCATAGGCAATCGTCCTTTCTTTTTCACGCGATACGTTCAGTCTGTTTCAGTATACGCGCCCACCGCGGCGCATCCTGTCGCAAGTGCGCGTAGAATTTGCGCGGCTTTTGGCATAGCGGACACAAACGGACATTCCCCGCTATGTCCCGTCGAAAAACCATTGACAATTGCCAAAATTTCCAGTACTATAAAAGCAGTTCTTCGCATACAATAAGGAATGCTTTTAACAGGAGGAATTGTGATGAAAAAGAAAACGTGGATCATTCTCGGTGCCGTTGTCGCCGCGGTGGTGATTATTGTGGCGCTGATTGCCGGTATGTATAACAGTCTGGTCACGATGCAGCTGACCGTGGAGGAAAAGCAGTCCACCATTCAGGTCGACCTGCAACGCCGTGCGGACCTTATTCCGAACTTTGTTGCTTCGGTCAAGGGCTACACCGATTATGAGCAGGCCACCTTGCAGGCCGTGACCGAGGCGCGTGCCGCGGTGGGCAAGGCGGCGAACGCCGGCGAGCAGGCAGAGGCAAATGAGCAGCTCGACAGTGCCATTGACATTTGGGTGAACGCCGTGACCGAGGCGTACCCTGAGCTGAAAGCGAGCGCGCAGTTTATCGCGTTGCAGGATGAGCTTGCCGGCACCGAAAACCGCATTGCGGTCTCGCGCAAGGATTATAACGACGCGGCAAAGAAGTACAATGCCGCCATCCGCCGTTTCCCCAAGAGCCTGATTGCCGGAATGTTCGGCTTTGAGAAGGTGCCGTTCTTTGAGGCAAACGAGGGCGCCGAGCAGGTGCCGAGCGTGTCGTTTGATTAATGGCGGCTATGAGAAGGATAAAAACGGGACTTTGCCTGACGGCTTTACTGCTGTTGTGGCTGACGGGCTGCGGCGCTAAGACGGCGATGACCTACCCCAAGGCCACCGAGCGGTTTTTCGTCAACGATTACGCTGACGTGATGACCGATGCGGATGAGCAGGCGGTATACGAGGCAGGGGTCGCGCTGTATGAGGCGACGGATGCGCAGATCGTTCTGCTGACGGTGACGGATCTGGGTGGGCAGAGTCTGGAAGAGTATTCCCTGCACATCGCACGGGATTGGGGCATCGGTGACGAGGAAAAGGACAACGGCATTTTGCTGTTATTTACCGTCGATGGGCCGCATTCGCGCGTGGAGGTCGGTTACGGATTGGAAGGCGCGGTCAATGACTCCAAGGCAGGCCGCATACTCGACACCTACCTGGTGCCGTGGTATGAGGACGAGGAAGCGTGGTCCGCACAGCTCACCGACACGTATAAGGCGTTGCTCAACGAGGTGTACGCCGAGTACGGATTGACCGAAAAGGTGGTTCCCCTGCAAACGCCAGTATACGACAGCAGCAACGATTGGATGCTGCTTATCCCGATGCTTATCGTGCTGATTTTGCTGTTATCCACCAAGCGCGGACGGCTGTTCTTTATACCGCACGGCTATTATCACGGCGGAGGCGGTGGATTTAGCGGCGGTGGTTTCAGTGGTGGCGGTGGTGGTTTCCGCGGCGGAGGCGGCGGCTTCGGCGGAGGCGGCGCCTCACGGTAAAAGCACAAAGAAAAGGCGTGGTCTGTGTAACACAGACCACGCCTTGTTGGTTATTCTCCGATAAATTCGCGGATAAGCGCGCCCTTGGGGATGGCGGCAACGTCCAGCTCCGCCAGCTCGTCGAGTACGGGCAGAAGCTCGCGTATCTCAGGCTGGTCGGCGAGCGGCGCGAGCAGCGGCGCTATCAGCGGCTTATACACGCTCACCTCATACGCGAAGAAGGTGTCGATATCAAAGGTGGAGCGATGCTTATACGGCATAATATAGGCGTCCTCGCCGCGCTGAACGCTGCGGAACATCCGCAGGGTGTCTCGGGGATCGCGTCCGCGCGTGCGCACGTCGCGCAATATGCGGCGCAGCAGGCGTATCTCCATCGGATGCAGGGGTATGTCCGCCTCGGTGATCAGACGGGTGCGCACACTGACGTACAGCCGCACCGTCTGCTCCTCGGGCAGGGTTACCACGGCAGGATTGAGCGCGTGAATGCCTTCGAGAATGAGCAATTCCCCCGGCTTGCGCGTAAGCACGCGGTCGGACACGCCGCGTGTGCTGGTGCGAAAATCAAACTGCGGAATGGCAATCGGCTCTCCGGCGATAAAGCTTTTGAGCTGTTGTTCCAGCAGTTGTGCATCCACGCGCGCAGGGGATTCAAGGTCGAGCTTGCCTTGCTCGACGAGGGCGAGCTGGTCGGGGGTGAGGGTGTAAAAATAATCGTCCATCGACAGGGTGTGGGTCTCACAGCCCATCGCATCCAGCTTCTGTTCCAGCATACACGCGGTGGTGGTTTTTCCCGAGCCGGACGGCCCTGACAGCAGAATAACGGGGCTTTGCTCGCGGTGGGCGCAGATGTGTTCGGCAATACGGTCGAGCTGCGCGGCGTACGCGGCATCGGTGCGCGCGATAAACTCCGCCGCCCCTGCGGCAATGCGGTTGTTAATGTCCCGAATGGTCACGTTCATATTATCTCTCCCATTTATCCGCGAGGGCGTTGATCTGGTCGGCGAACTTCGCCAAGTCCTTATTGGCACCGCCCTTGTTTTTCTCAATGACGCTCATCAGGCGGCGTCCGGCTGCGAGCAGGCGCTGATACACGGTATCCGCTACGCGGCTGCCGAAGGATTTCTTCTCAATACGCACGCGATTGCCCTCTTGGATATAGGCGGCCGCGGCGGTATCGTACACGGCTCCGCTGTACGGCGCACTGGCAGGCACGCCGATGGTATCCTCAATGGCTTGGGCAAACCCATCGGCAACGGTGTCCTCGCCGTGGTTGATGAAAATATGCTTTTTCACGCCTTCGATGGCGGCCAGCCAATCCAGCATCATTGTGCGGTCGGCGTGACCGCTGATGCCGGCGAGGGTGGCGATCTCGGCGCGCACGCGCACCTCTTCGCCAAACAGCTTGACGGTGTCGGCACCGTCTATGAGCTTACGCCCGATGGTGTCGGCGGATTGATAGCCGACGAACAGCACGGTGCATTCAGGGCGCCACAGATTATGTTTGAGGTGATGGCGGATACGCCCTGCCTCACACATACCCGAGGCGGACAGAATGACCTTCGGGGCACGGTCGTAGTTGATAGCACGGGATTCGTCGCTGGTTATCGACAGTTTGAGTCCCTTGAAATGGATGGGGTTTTCTCCCTGTTCGAGCAGGGCGAGCGTTTCCTCGTCGTAGTAATCCAGCAGGTCGCCGTTATAGATGTTGGTGGCTTCCACGGCAAGCGGACTGTCCACCCACACCGCAAAGTCGGGGTGTCCCTTAATCAGTCCGGTGTTTTGTATCTGTCGGAGCAGGTACAGCATCTCCTGCGTACGCCCCACCGCAAAGCAGGGAATGACCACGTTGCCGCCGCGGTCAAAGGTGCGTTGCAGAATGTCGGTCAGCGCGGTGACGTAGTCGGGGCGCTCGCCGTGGGTGCGGTCGCCATAGGTGGATTCGATGACGATATAATCCGCGGCAGGGGGGATTTGCGGATCGCGGATAAGCGGACGGCGCGTGTTGCCGAGGTCGCCCGAAAACAGCAGGCTTTCGGTCTTGCCGTTTTCGGTGACGGTGACGGTGATGCTCGCGGAGCCGAGCAGGTGTCCGGCATCGGTGAAGCGCACGGTCACGCCGTCAAAGATGTCCAGCGGCTGTGCATAATCGCAGGGACGAAACAGCGTCAGCGTGCGTTGCACATCGTCGGCGGTGTACAGCGGCACATACGGCGGCTGCCCGTTTCGCTTAGCTTTGCGGTTGCGCCATTCCGCCTCAAACTCCTGAATGTGCGCCGAATCCATCAGCATAATGCGGCAGAGTGCCGCGGTGGCGGCGGTGGTGTAGATGATACCCTTAAACCCCTGCGCGACCAGCATCGGGATTTTGCCCGAGTGGTCGATGTGAGCGTGGGTGAGCAAGACGGCATCAATGTCGCCGGCGGCAACGGGAATGTCCGCGTTTTCGTAAATATCCGCACCCTGTTCCATACCGCAGTCAATGAGTATGCGATGCCCTGCCGCTTCCAGCAGTGTGCAGGAGCCCGTAACCTCGTGTGCCGCGCCTAAAAAATGCAATTTCATCGTTTCCATCCCAGCCTTTCATCCATTATCGTATTCCGAGGAGTCAACGTTTATGCGACTGCCTATATTATACAATAGAAAGCCGCATTTGAAAAGAGAGGAATTGGAAAAACACTTGACATTCATAAAAACGCTTGGTAAAATACGGTTGTAAAAGGGAGTAGCTTGCGGACGAAGCGTCCGTGTCTTTTGCGTCAATACAGTCTTTTGGCTCGCATGAGAATTAAAAAGCAAGACTTTTACCGAGAGCATTCTCGGTAAAAGTCTTTATTTTTTTAAGGAGGGTTTTTTGTGGAACAATTGCTAGACGTATTTTCCAACATAACCCACATCACCGTACCGCAAGTCGTGATGTGGATTATCGGCGCGGTGCTCATTTATCTGGGGATTAAGAAGGATATGGAGCCGACGCTGCTGCTGCCGATGGGCTTCGGTGCGATCCTTGTCAACCTGCCGTGGTCCGGCGTGGTGGATCGCTATTATCAGAAGACCGCCACCGGCGAGACTTTGCTCAGTCTGGAAGAGGGCAAGAAGCTGTTTGAAGCAGGCGCGGAGGGCGTTTCCTACGAGCCGGGCGTCATTGACGAGCTGTTCGGTATGGGCATCGCCAACGAGCTGTTTCCGCTGCTCTTGTTTGTCGGTATCGGTGCGATGATCGACTTTGGCCCGTTGCTGTCCAACCCCAAGCTGATGATCTTCGGCGCGGCGGCACAGTTCGGCATCTTTATGACGCTCAGCCTGGCGGCTCTGCTCGGCTTTGACCTCAAAGATGCGGCTTCCATTGCCATCATCGGTGCGGCGGACGGTCCGACGTCCATCTTCGTGGCGAACTTCCTCGACTCGAAATACGTCGGCGCGATCATGGTCGCGGCGTATTCGTATATGGCGCTGGTCCCCATTGTACAGCCCCCCATCATCAAGCTTTGCACCACAAAGAAGGAGCGCCTCATCCGTATGGACGATACCTCCAAGCCCGTTTCAA
>JAZOCH010000181.1:0-4155 GCA_045596425.1 Acutalibacteraceae bacterium
ACGCCGATGCCGGGGCCGATTTCCAGCACGCCGCTCTCGGGTGTCACGCCGCACGCCTCTGCCATACGCGGACACACCGACGGGTTAACCAGAAAATTCTGCCCCAGCTTTTTGGAAAAATGAAAGCCGTGCCGCTCCAAAATATCGCGGATAACCCCGATGTCGGTCAAGCGCGGCGGTTGGATGTTCTCCGTCATACCAGACTCCTTAATAGCGTTTTACCCGTTGCAGCCGATCGCGGCGGCGACGGCGGTTATACGAAATGTTAAGAATAACGTACCCGACAATCAGCAGAATGAGCAAGCCGAGGCCCAGCCAGAACCACGGCGAGGTGAAGAATCCGCCCAAGCCGCTGAACGCATACAACAGCCAACTGCGGTTAAGATCGTCGGCGGCAACGAGGTCCACCTCGCCGATTTTTTGGTCCACGTTGACGATAAGCTCCACCTTGCCCAGTACCGTGCCTTTGGTCACGGGCGCCTCGATCTCGTCCTCATACACCGTTACCTTTTTAATCACCTGCTGGGGGTCAAGGCTGCTCTCCACCACCGTGGAGAACTCCTGCGCAGGCACCAGATTGACGCGGTCGGTGTTCCACGCCAACCGCACCTTAACACTCGCCAAAATTTCGCTCTTGGCAAGAATGGACGCGTGCTCAAACTTGTTAAACGCCCAGCGGAACAGCGTACGGGTGTCGCGGTAATGCAGACCGCTCTCCCCCGCCTGATTGGTTTCGGGGGTGCTCATCACCACCACCAGATACTCGTAGCCGCTGTCGCGCGCGACCGAGGCGCAGGTGCGTCCCTCGTGCTCCGACAATCCCGTGCGGCTGAACGCCAGCGGCGAGTAATAAAACGGGCTGGAAGACTGTTGCATACTGTTCACCGACACCATACGGCGCTCGGTGCCGCCGGCAATCGGTTTAACGGTATGCTGACGGGTACTCACGACGCCCTCAAACTGCGAAAACTTCTGCCCGTAACGGATGATGCGGTACATATCCCGCGGCGTGGTGTACTGGCTGAGGGAATCCAGCCCCGTCACGTTGGCAAAGTGCGTGTAGTCGCACCCGATTTCCACGGCGAGCGCGTTCATCCCCTCCACGAACGCGGACACGCTGCCGTCCAGCGTACACGCAAGCACCGTGACCGCGTCGCTCGCATTCTGGATAAAAGATACCGTCAGCAGGTCGCGCAACGTCCACGTTTCGCCGTATTTCATATTCGCCGTCGGCACGCCCGTGCCTGCGACGTACTGATTAAACATCTCCACCGTGTAGGCGCCCGTCACGGCATCCATATCCATCCCCGTCTGCTCCAAGCGATGCAGGGTGTAGGTGACCACCATAAACCGTATCATCGCGCCGGGGGCGCGCACCTCGTCCGCGGCTTTGGCATACAGCACCACGTCGCGGTCAATATCGCTGCCGAGATTCACCAGCAACGCCGAATCGGCGTGTATCACCGTGCCTTCGGGCAAGGAATAGCCGTATGTGCCGTCCGCGGCGGCAACCGACGGCGCCGCTGCACACAGCACGCCCAACGCCAACACCGCCGACAATAACCCACTCAAAATCCGTCGTATACGCATAAGTCCACTCCGTTAATCAGACTTGTAAAATCCATACTATTGGTATTTTACCACATATTTTGATAATTGCAACGCCATCCGTAAAATAAAATCCGCCGCAAACGCATATTCCCTCTTGAATTGCCCGACGATTTGCGGTACAATGGTGTAAATCGTGCGGTTATACCGCCATAAAAAGGAGTGTCTAACTATGTCTATGGAAGTTTTGGTGGAAACCTCCGCCCGTCACCTGCACGTGACGCAGGCGGATCTCGAAACCCTGTTCGGCAAGGGCTATGAGCTGACCAAGAAGAAGGATCTGTCTCAGCCCGGTCAGTTTGCGTGCGCGGAGCGCGTGGATGTTGTCGGCCCCAAAAAGACCCTCGCCGGTGTGTCCATTCTCGGTCCCGTGCGCCCCGAGACGCAGGTCGAGCTGTCGCTGACCGATGCGCGCTCCATCGGCGTTGCCGCCCCCATCCGTGAGTCGGGCGATATCGCCGGCAGCGGCGCTTGCAAGCTGGTCGGCCCCTGCGGTGAGGTCGAGCTCAAAGAGGGCGTTATCGCCGCGAAGCGCCACATCCATATGACCACCGCCGATGCCGCGGCGATGGGTCTGGAAGATAAGCAGATCGTGTCCGTCAAGGTCCCCTCCGACGGCCGCGCGATCGTATTCGGTGACGTAGTCGTGCGTGTCAGCGACAAGTACGCACTCGCGATGCACATCGACACCGACGAGTCCAACGCCGGCTGTGTTGCCCCCGGCACCATGGGCGAGATCATTAAATAAGAATCCCGTAATAAGAGCCTCGACCGTGCGGCCGAGTCTCTTTTGCTTAGAAAAATTTGTCGATATAGCCCCACGCCCACAATAACAGCAGGATAACGGGCAACACGTACTTGGTGTACGGCACCAGCCATTTCGGGAACACCATGCCGCGGCCCGCGTTGGCTTCTTCGAGGAATTTCTGCGAACCCCAGCCGCGTTTGGTGGTGCAGAACAGCACATACACCAGCGAGCCGAGCGGCAGGATATTATTGCTGATGATGAAGTCTTCCAGATCCATCAGCACACTACCCTCGCCGAAGGGCTGTACGCCCGACAGCACATTAAAGCCCAGCGCGCAGGGAAGTGCCAGCACCAGCATCGCCGCCAGATTGATAAAGCTGGACTTGCGGCGGCTCCATCCGGCGAGGTCCACGCCGAAGGATACGATGTTTTCGAACACCGCAATCACCGTGGACATCGCGGCAAAAACCATAAACAGGAAGAACAACACACCCCACACGCGGCCGCCTGCCATCTCGTTAAAGATGTTGGGCAACGTCTGGAACACCAGACCGGGGCCGCCGGCAGGGTCTTGATCGAAGGCAAAGCAGGCAGGAATGACGATAAGTCCTGCCGTAAACGCCACAAAGGTGTCCAGTCCGGCGATGATGGCCGTTTCACCAAGCAAGCGGCGCTCACGGCTGATGTAGCTGCCGAAGATCGCCATCGAGCCCATACCGATGGACAGCGTAAAGAACGCCTGACCGAGAGCGGCAAACGCCACCGTGCCGATGCCGCTTTCCGCCATCTTCCCGAAATCGGGCACCAAATAATAGCGAAGTCCCTCGGCGGCGCCGTCAAGCGTCACGGCGCGCACTGCCAGCGCGGAGATGATGACCAGCAACGCCAGCATCATTCCCTTGGTAACCTTTTCCACGCCCTTTTGCAGACCGATGGAGCAAATGACAAAGCCCAGCACCGTCGCGAGCGCCATAAAACCGACTACCGCCCACGGGTCAGCGGTCAGCGCGCCAAATTGCGCAGACACTTGATCGGGCGTTTGCCCGACAAAGTCGCCGCGCAGCATCTTGACGAAATACGCGAACATCCAGCCCGTCACGGTGGTATAGAACATCATCAGCAGATAGTTGCCTGCCATACCGATCCAGCCGAACCAATGCCACTTGGCGCCCTTGGGTTCCAGCTCGCGGAAGGATGCGCCGATGCTCTTTTTGCTCGCGCGGCCGACCGCAAACTCCATCGTCATAATCGGCAACCCGAAAATCACCAAAAACAGCAAGTACATCAGAATAAACGCGGCGCCGCCGTATTCCCCCACGATGTACGGGAAACGCCACACGTTCCCCAAACCGATGGCACAGCCTGCCGAGATCAAAATAAAGCCCAAACGAGAGCCGAGATTTTCTCTTTGCATAAGCACCCTCCTCATCTTTGTTCCTATTATAACAAAAGCCGTGCAAAAGTCAACCGAAACACGCGTTGCATTCGCCACTGTCGTGTGGTATACTTGTCTAAAACGGCAAAGGAGGCCGCTATGAACGAGTTACCAACCATCCGCATAGGAAAATACCGCCATTTCAAAGGCAACGAATACGAGGTTCTCGGCGTGGCGCGCCACGCCGAGACGCTGGAACCGATGGTAGTGTACCGCGCGCTGTACGGCGACGGCGGTATTTGGGTGCGCCCTGCCGCGATGTGGGAGGACACCATCCTGCGCGACGGCGTGGCGTACAAGCGCTTCACCTATATCGGGGAATAAGCGCACGCCAAAAGCAACGGCGTAGGGGCGATTCACGAAT
>JAZOCH010000182.1:0-2422 GCA_045596425.1 Acutalibacteraceae bacterium
ATATTCCGAGTAAGGAGGATTTTGTATGAAACTTGGCGTGTTATTCCGTGATGGTATGGTCTTGCAAAGCGCAAAACCCATCCGCATTTTCGGTGACGCCGAAGGAAGCGTATCGGTGACATTCGATGGCGAGACAAAGACGGTATCCGCTAAGGATGGCAAGTGGCTTGTTGAGTTTGACGCACGTGCTTACGGCGGTCCTTATGAGATGACGGTTGTCGGCGACGGCGAGACGGTTCGTGTCGGCGACATTATGGTCGGTGAGGTCCTTCTCTGTGCAGGCCAGTCGAACATCCAGTTTACCATGGGCGGCGAGGTTACGCCGCGCGAGCAGTATGTGGACGATGCACTTTTGCGTGTTTACACTTGCACAAGCATGGAGTTCCACGACATTCTTATCCCGAAGGGCACGTTCACGTCGGCGGATGGCTGGGTAAAGGCGAACCCCGATAGTATTGATAAACTGTCGGCGATCGGGTATCTGGTCGGCTTGGATCTGCGCCGCAAAAAGAACTGTGCGGTTGGCGTTCTTGTCTGCGCGCAGGGATCGTCGGCTATCCAGTCTTGGACGCATGAGCGGTACTTTGTGGGGGCCGATGAGCCGTTACAGGTTCACGAAACGCCGGATGTTTTCCCGACGTGGAAAGCATGGGAGCCTGCCGGAACGCTGTACCACGTGATGTTGGAGCCGATGATACCGTACTCCGTGAGCAGTGTTATTTGGTATCAGGGCGAGAGTAACGCGCAAGACGCGGAGGCGGAAAATTATCTGCGCACGATCGAGCTGTGGGTAGACAATTGGCGCACGGATTTTATGGATGCAACGCTGCCCTTCTGCATTGTTCAGATTGCGGATTATATTAAAGTGGATGAAAAGAAACTGAGAGAATGGACGATGGTGCAGGAGCATCAGGCGGCAGCGGGGGAGAAGATCCCGGGCGTCGTCACGGTGAAGTGTGCGGATATCTGTGAAAACGATGATATGCATCCGAGAACCAAATATAAGCTCGCTAAGCGTATCAGCGACGCATTGTATTAATGTCGGGAGGGCCAGTACGATGAAAAATATTGCCATTATCGGTGCAGGTAACATTGCCGTAGCGCATTTGGAGGCTTATAAGGCGAATCCGGATGCAACGGTTGTGGCTATTTGCGATATGAATCTTGAACTTGCCAAGGAGCGCGCCGAGAAGTATGATATTCCTAAGGTGTATAGCGATTATCACGATGTTTTGGCTGATCCTACGGTGGATGCGGTCAGTGTTGTCACGCCGACGTTCACTCACGGTTCCGTTGTACTTGACGCGTTGAATGCCGGCAAGGACGTTTTGTGCGAAAAGCCGCCGGCATTGACCTATGCCGAGGCGCTTGCCAACGAAGAAGCGGCGAAGAAAAACAACAAGGTGTTGATGTATGCCTTTGTTATCCGTTTTGATGAAGCCAATAAATTCCTAAAAGAATATATTGACTCCGGGCGTATGGGGGACATCTATTACGCTGAGACCTACCGTATGTGTCGTGCGGATAAGTTCGTTGGATGGTTCGTTGATAAAAAGAAGAGCGGCGGCGGTATGCTGATGGATGGCGCTATTCATCAGTTGGATTTGGTGCTGTATCTTATGGGCTATCCCAAAGTCAAGAGCGTCAAAGGCTACACCTCGGATGTTAACCGCGATTTGCCGGATCATATTAAAGGGCATTTGGGTGGCTATATTTCCGTAGATAATAAAGTCGTTGAGCGCACTGTGGAGAGTTTTGCCAGCGGTTACATTACCTTTGAGAACGGCAAAAACCTGTTCATTAAAGCGGCAACAGTAGCCAATACGCTTAATCCCGGTGCAAAGTTTGAACTGATGGGTGACCGCGGCGGTGTCTGTGTTGACGACAAGGGTATGCGCCTACTGACCGTTGATGAAACCGGCTATTTTATTGAATCCCAGCCGCAGATTGCAGCAACCAAGGGTGTGTTCCACAGAGAGATCGGACATTTTATTGATTGCTGCCATGGTCGTGCAGAGTGCATTTGCACGGCACATCAGGGCTCGGAGATCATTAAGATCATTAACGCCATCTATGAATCTGCTGAGACCGGTAAGGAAATTGTATTTTAAAGCTATAATAACAACATAAAAATCGCCCCTCGTTCACTATGAACGAGGGGCGATTTGTGTATGTATTATATGCCTTTTTCTTCGGCCCATTCGTTGAAGATTCCGATGTCTTCGCCGAGCTGGTCGCTATGCTTTTGGTAGATGCCGATGACGGCCGCGTCATTGGGCTTGAGCGAGGTGAATACGGTATCGTATACGTCTTTGATCGTTGCGCGCTTTTCTTCTTCGGTCTGTTCGAGGAACATCTGACCGCCGCCGAAAATCTTGAAAGCGAGAACAGGCTTCTCAACCTTTTTGAGGGCTTCCAGCAT
>JAZOCH010000183.1:0-2808 GCA_045596425.1 Acutalibacteraceae bacterium
GCTCATAACCCTCAGCACCGAACATCTGACGGAACGCCAGACGGCCAATACGGCCGAAACCATTGATTGCAACTTTAACTGCCATAACAAATTACCTCCATTTATTTTGGTCTTTTCCTATTTTAACCTAATTTTACTAGAAATGCAAGGTGTTTGTCTAATTTTTAACCATTTTTTGCAGTTTTTGGCTGTTTGCCCAAAGTCATCGAAAATTTGCAAAAAACAGTGTTCATTATAAATAAAAGGAGCGCGCTATCCTATGACGAAAAAACCCGACCCGTCCGTCGGAGAGGGAACGAAACGCGAGCAACTCGCCGCCTACTTCCTCGCCGCACCGCCCTATGACGAGCAAACCCCGACCCAACGCGCCGCGTATTGCCAAAAGCTGTGCGAACTCGGCGAGGTTGAGGTGCGTGAAATATTGGATGCCGTCGGCAGTCGCCGTCCGCTCGTATGGGGAAACCCCGTGCCGCATCTGCAAAACCTGCTCACCGCCGCCCAACGCCTTGCCGCAGGGCTTGGCTATCCGTTGCTGCTCTTCCCTGCCAAGGAGACGGTTATCCGCTTTCACACGATGTTTCACCCCCGACTGCTCAGCGTGGCGACAACAGGGCTGTTACGTGCCGCCTGCACCGCTGCACCCAAGCAACCCGTTTGGGTGCGCTTGCAGGAGCAAAACTCCTGCCTGACGATCGCCGTCACGGCAGAAGCGCCTTTTACGGACGACGAGGCGATCGCGGTGGCAAAAGAATGTGCCAAGCTGCACGGCGGCAGCTTGGCACAGTGTGAAAACACGATCGGATTTTCCTGCTCGCGGATATCCTCGCCGCCGCCCGACGCGCACCACTATCAGTGCTCCACAGCGCAGGAGCTTCTGCACGATACCCTTTCGCCTGTTTGGACGGGCTTTTACGGGCGCTTGTACTGCGATGTCTCATTGTCGTCCAACACAAACAGCGCATCCAACGAGGAATCGTAACTCGCCTCATCCTCTTCCAGCATTTCTTCCTCGGTGGTCGGCGGATTTTCGCGGCAACCTTGCACCAACGCCCAGCCAAACGCCAACGCCAGCACGCCGATGCCGCCGTCCGCCAAGCCGGCAAGACTGCTCGCCAGATACGCTTCCGCGCCCCCCGTGAAATACAGCAGTACGCGCGTCAGCGACCCCGACAGCGCGAACATCGCCGTCGCCATCGCATAAAACAGCATCTCGCCCGTTGTCGTCTTGCCGACACCGGATACAAAGCGCGCGAGCTTGAACAAAAACAGCAATTCGAAAATCACCATGAGAAAATCATAGAATTTCTCCGACCAGCCGATGGCGCTCGCATAGGAAATCTCATACCACGCCAGACGACACCACGCCCACATCACGGGCGCCAGCGCGCCGAAGGCGCTCATCCCTCGCCGCGTGCCACTCTCGGCAACGGTGAGAAGTCCCCACCGCACCAGTGCCACCGCGCCCAGCGCACCAAACACCAAAAAGCCGAGCAATACAACGTGCGAAAGGATGGTCATCTGCGCCTGTCCGGGGGCCGGCAGAACCTTGCCAATCAAATACCGCAGACCGTCAAACAGCGTACACGCGCCAAGCGTACCGCCTGCCGCGATCCCGGCGACTCCCGTCGGCACGGCACGCGATGCAGGCACGTCCACGCGATAGCGGAGAACAAAAACCGCCAATACCGCCATTGCCGCGAGTGCCGCAATCGCCAACACCATCGCCGGTGCGTTGGCCGCAAAGCGCCCCGTATCGGCATCACGCAGCAGCGGCATCAGCACCACGCGCATCCCAACAAGCAGTACCGCGCCGACCGTGCCGACCGCCGCTATCGCCAACGGTGCCCACGGGTATATCGTTTGTTTTTTTCTCATAGCCGCATCCGCCTTTCGGGGGTATTATTCCCATCTTGTCCGCATATACATCCAGTGTAAACCGTCGGACAAACACATATATTTTACTATAATCGTTTTTGCCGACAAAGTCAAGGCAAAGAAAGGACAAACCGATGAAAGGCTATGCTGTTTTTGCGCTGGTCGTGGCTTGCCTGCTGATGCTGTTGCCGCTGCCTGCTCTGCCCAAGACATCCACCGCCGCGCCGCCGCCCGATTCTGCCCCCGTAGAAAGCACACCGCCCGATGCCGTCATTGACGGGCAGGAAACCTTTAAGGTGTTTACCGACGGCACGGTGACGGAGCTGAGCTGTCGGGATTTTCTCATCCGCACGCTCGCTTACGAAATGTCCCCGACCTTCCATCCCGAGGCGCTTAAAGCGCAGGCAGTGGCGGCGTATACATACCACGGGCGGCGCAAGCTCGCCCAGACCGCCAACCCCGACCCTGCCCTGTGCGGCGCGCATTTCGCCGCCCCCGACAACACCTTTCCGCAGGAATATACCCAAGACAAGCTGCGCGCGCGATGGGGGGACAATTTTGACACCTATTACGCCACCCTGTGTAATGCCGTGGACGCGGTAACGGGTAAGTATCTCACCTACAACGGGCAATGGATCGACGCGTGCTATTTTGCAATGAGCAACGGCACCACCGAGGACGCCAAAACCGTGTGGGGCAGCGACGTGCCGTATCTGCGGTCGGTCGCCAGCCCCGACGACAAGCAAGCCGCCAAATACGAAACCACCGCCACCTTTACCGCTGACCAACTTAAAGCAGCGTTTTTGGCGGAGGACTCGTCGCTGACGTTCAGCGAGAATCCTGCCGCGTGGTTTGGGGAGCCGACGCTGTCGGCGGCAGGCACGGTGACGACCATCCCGGTGGGCGGTAAGCCAAGTCGGATCGTAGCCATGT
>JAZOCH010000184.1:0-5527 GCA_045596425.1 Acutalibacteraceae bacterium
AGATCAACGACGCGTACGATGCCATCGTGCGGTTGCGCAAGAGCGGCGGACAATCGTCGGGCGGCAGTCGGCAAAGCAGTTACGGCTATGCCGGCAATTCCCGTCACGGGGACATTCGCCAGATGATTCATCAAAACCGCATCCACGATGCCGAGGTGCTGCTCGACGGTATTCCGAGCCACGCGCGCGATGCCGAATGGTTCTTCCTCAAAGGCAGTGTGCTGTACAAAAAAGGCTGGTTGGAGGATGCCTATTCCCATTTCGAGACCGCGTGCCGTATGGAGCCTGCGAATATGGAATATCGGCAGGCATACAATCAGGTCAGCGCCTATCGGCGCACCGGCGGCTACCGCACAAACGGCGGTCAGGGAATGGATGCTTGTGACGTGTGCAACACCCTCATCTGCGCCGACTGCTGTTGTGAATGTATGGGCGGCGACCTCATCCGCTGTTGCTAAATTTTCTGCGCCGCTGTGACAACCTCACAGCGGCGATTTTTAGGAGTGAACAAGATGAACAAACGAAACGGCGTAAAAATCGCCTTTTGCGGCATCACCGCCGCCCTCTCCCTTGTCATTTTGCTGATGACACTCGTCCCCATCACCGAAATGAGCCTTGCCGCGCTCGCCGGCATCGTGATGATTCCGACGATTATCGAATTCGGGCGCAAAACAGGCTTTTTGCTGTACACGGTGGTGAGTATTCTGGCGCTCCTCCTCATCCCGACCGTAGAGGGAAAGGCGCTGTACGTCGCTTTCTTCGGCTACTACCCCGTACTCAAATCCGCCTTGGAGAGCCGTCGTCTGCCCCGTGTTGCCGAATGGGGGGCAAAATTCGCCGTTTTTAACGCCGCGGTCATTGTCGCGTACGTCCTCATGCTCAACGTGTTTGGACTGCCTGCCGACAGCTTCACCATCGGCGGCGTATCCCTGCCGTGGGTGTTCCTGCTCATCGGAAACGGCGTGTTTTTCCTCTACGATTGGTGCCTGACGGGACTGATTAGCAAGTATATGACGCTATGGCAACCCCGTGTGCGCCGCTTATTCAAATTTTAATTTTGCAAGATTGGGATTTCATCTTGCATTTTCGGCTTGCGTGGAGTACAATGGACACAATATAGGATGGCTATGTCACCCCACGAGAGAGAAGGTCGTTGTATGAAAGGGAATCTCATCGGTCTTATCAGCGAACACGAAAAAGCGTTTTCCAAAGGGCAACGCCGCATTGCGCAGTTTATCACCGAGCATTGCGACGAGGCGGCTTTTATGACCGCTTTGCGCCTTGGCGACGAAGTCGGCGTGAGCGAATCCACTGTCGTGCGGTTTGCCGCACAGCTCGGCTTTGACGGGTATCCGCAACTGCAAAAGGCGATGCAGGAGCTCATTCGCAGTAAGCTCACCATCGTTGAGCGATTGGAGGTTACTCGTGCGCGAATGAACGAGGATAACCTGCTGCGCAACGTCGCAACGGGGGATATCAACAACATCCGCCGCACGATGGAGGAACTGGACGAGGCGACCTTCTTTGAGGCGGTGAATACCCTCGTCGGCGCGCGGCGCATCTATGTGTTCGGTGCCGGCAGCTGCAAGGCACTGACCAGTTTCTTTACCCATTATTTAAAAATGCTGCTCGGCGGACGGGTGCAGCTGCTCACCGCCGCCAGCCAAAGCGAGATTTTCGAGGAGATGCTGGATATCCGCGAGCAAGATGCCGTCATCGGCATTAGCTTTCCGCGCTATTCCAGCAAGGCGGCAACCACTCTGCACTACGCCCAATCCAAGGGCGCCAAGGTCGTGGCAATCACCGACAGCCGTCTGTCCCCCATCGCGCCCTACGCGAACAGCCTATTGCTCGCGCACAGCGATATGGCGTCGGTGGTGGATTCGCTGGTTGCTCCGTTGAGCATCATTAACGCGCTCATCGTGGCGATTTCCTTGCGCACGATGGACGAAAACCGCGAAAAGCTGGAAGAACTCGAACATCTGTGGAACACCTATAAGGTGTACGAAAAAGTGGACGAAACGGAGAACGCTTAGCCGATGAATGTACTGGTAATCGGCGGTGGTGCGGCAGGATGTATTGCCGCCGGAGCCGCCGCCCGAAACGGTCATACCGTGACCGTCATTGAACGCAATCCGCGCCCTGCACGCAAGGTGATGATCACCGGCAAGGGGCGGTGCAACGTCACCAATAACTGCTCCGTGGACGAGTTCATCGCCCACGTACCCGAGAACGGGCGCTTTCTGTACAGCGCCCTCAACGCTCTCACGCCGCAGGATATGATGGCGTTGCTGGAAGATCGAGGTATCCCCCTCAAAACCGAACGCGGCAACCGTGTATTCCCCGTATCCGATAAGGCGGTGGACATCGTCGACGGTATCGTCGGCTACGCCAAGCAAGGGGGCGCACGCTTTATCGAAGGACGCGTGACCGCCCTGCGTATGCAGGACGGCGCCGTTATCGGCGTAACGCTGGAAGACGGGCGCTCGCTCGATGCCGATGCCGTTATCGTTGCCACGGGCGGTTGCTCCTACCCTGCTACTGGCTCAACAGGGGACGGCTACACGCTTGCCGAGCAGGCAGGACACACCGTTATCCCACCGCGCCCATCGCTGGTTGCGTTGGAGAGTCCCGATGCCTTCTGCCTCGATATGCAGGGGCTGTCGCTCAAAAACTGCGGACTGACCGTGCGCGACAACACCACGAACAAGGTCATCTACTCCGACCTCGGCGAGATGCTGTTCACCCATTTCGGTGTCAGCGGACCGATGGTGCTCAGCGCCAGTGCGCATATGCGGCAAATGGCAGCCGGTCGCTACACCCTCTTTATCGACTGGAAACCGGGGCTGACGCACGAACAGCTCGACACGCGCATCCTGCGCGATTTTGCCGAGCGTAATAATATGGATATCTGCAATGCCCTCGGTAAGCTGTTGCCCCGTCTGCTCATCCCGACCATTCTGCGACTCGCGCAGATTAACCCGACGAAGAAGTGCCACTCCATCGCCAAGGACGAGCGTACGCGCCTGCGCGAACTCATCAAGGCGATGCCCGTGCGCGTGGACGGCTTCCGTCCCATCGCGGAAGCCATCGTAACGGCAGGCGGCGTATCCGTCAAGGAGATAAACGCCCGTACGATGCAATCGCGCCTCGTCGGCGGTCTGTATTTCGCCGGTGAGGTGCTGGACGTGGATGCCTACACGGGCGGATTTAACCTGCAAATTGCCTTTTCCACCGGCTATGCCGCCGGTAATAATCTATAAGGACGTGATTTTATGCCTTACGCAATCGCAATCGACGGGCCTGCCGGCGCAGGGAAAAGCACCATCGCTCGTTTTCTCGCCAAGGAGCTGTCGCTCATCTACGTCGACACGGGAGCACTCTACCGCGCCATCGGTTATTATATGGTCAATAACGGCATTGCCATCGACGACGATGCCGCGGTGATTGGGGCGCTCGGCGGTGTGCGCGTATCCCTCGCACACGTCGACGGTGTTCAGCGCGTGTTCGTCAACAACGAGGACGTCAGCGAGCGCATCCGCACCCCACAAATCTCCATGGCGGCATCCCGTGTGTCCGCCATCCCGGCGGTGCGCGCGTTTTTGCTCAACCTGCAACGCGACATCGCCGCCGACCACTCGGTGATTATGGACGGACGGGACATCGGTACCACCATTCTGCCGGGCGCGGACGTGAAAATTTTCCTTACCGCCTCTCCCGAGGCACGTGCCGAGCGGCGGTACAAGGAACTTATCGAAAAGGGCGAGACGGTCACCTTTGCGGATGTACTCGCCGATATGAAAAAGCGCGATTACGACGACGCACACCGCGCCGCCTCCCCTCTGCGCAAGGCAGAGGATGCCATTGAGGTGGACACGGGAGACCTCACACTGGAAGAATCCATCGCGCGGATGAAACAAGTTATTTTAGAAAACTTACCTAAATAATGGAGGGCAACTATGCCTGTTAAACTCGCGAAAAGCGCCGGATTTTGCTTTGGCGTAAATAAAGCGGTCAACCGCGTATACGAGCTGCTGGATGCCGGCGAGACGGTCGCCACGCTCGGCCCCATCATTCATAACCCACAGGTCGTGCAGGAGCTTGGTGCGCGCGGTGTCAAGATCGTCGACAACCCTGCCGACACCCCCGAAGGTGCCACGCTGGTTATTCGCTCGCATGGCGTGCCGCGCGCAACCTACGAGGCAATCGAACGTCTCGGCGTGCGATACAGCGATGCTACCTGCCCCTTTGTTTCCAAGATACACCGCATTGTTGCGCAACATTCCGCGGCAGGCAGTGTGGTGCTGATTGCCGGCGATGCTACCCACCCCGAGGTGCTCGGTATCCGCGGTCATTGCATCGAAAACGGCGACTCTCCCTCGAGCTTTGTGTTCAGCAACGAGCAGGAATTGGAGATTTGTCTAAAAAGTAACCATTTTTTGACAACCGCTTCGTGCATTATGGTAGCACAAACCACCTTCCAACCAATTTTGTGGGAAAAATGTGCAAAAATTGCAAAAAAACACTGTACAAATCTCCAAATATTTGCTACAATATGTAATGCGACTGCCGAACGGCAGCGTGAAGCCATTGCTCTCGCACAGCAGTGCGAGCAAATGGTGGTTGTCGGAGGGAAGGAAAGCTCCAACACCGCAAAGCTGTGTGCCGTCTGCTCTCCCTACTGTCCAACCCACTGGGTCGAGACAGCAAATGAGCTTGATCGCGCCTGTTTTGCCGTGGGACAGACCGTCGGTCTGACCGCCGGTGCATCCACCCCTGCCGATATTATAAAGGAGGTACATTGCACTATGTCCGAAATCGTCAACAACAGCGAAGCCCTGGAAATCAAAATCGAAAACAATGAGGAGATGAGCTCTGAAGAGTTCGCCGCCGCCGTGGATGCGACTCTGCAGAACGCCACTGATGATAAAGTCCGTGGGTTGGTCGTGGCTATCGCGCCCAACGAGGTTCAGGTAGAAGTCATTGGCCGCAAGCAGACCGGTTATATCCCCGCTGCCGAGCTGTCCAATGATCCCAACGCCGTCCCCTCTGATCTGGTGAAGATCGGTGATGAGCTCGAGCTGCTCATTATGCGCACCAACGATCAGGAAGGCACCATCCTGCTGTCCAAGAAGCGCGTCGACGCGCTCAAAGGCTGGGAGACCATCGTGGGCGCCGAGGCTGAGGGCACCGTTCTCGACGGTACCGTCACCGAGGTCATCAAGGGCGGCGTACTCGTCGTCACCAACGGTGTGCGCGTGTTCGTGCCGGCTTCGCAGGCGTCCGTCAACCGTATGGACGACCTCAGCCCCTTGAAGGGTCAGGCTGTCCAGCTGAAAATCATTGAGGTCAACAATCACCGCCGTCACGCGGTCGGCTCTGTGCGTCAAGTCGCGCAGGCGGCTCGCAAGGAGCTGGAAGAGAAGTTCTGGGCGCAGGCTGAGGTCGGTCAGGAGTACACCGGCGCGGTCAAGTCCCTCACCTCTTACGGCGCGTTCGTCGATCTGGGCGGTGTGGACGGTATGGT
>JAZOCH010000185.1:0-6133 GCA_045596425.1 Acutalibacteraceae bacterium
TGGCGCCCTCGGCGGTGATGCATACACGCCGCCCACCCTCGTCGGTGACGGTGAGGGAGCAGGCATCGGTATCGGCGGTTAGGTCCATCGACACCGCGACAAGCGGTGTTTCCTTATCGTACAGCCGCGCAAGTGTGCCCAGCACCCCTGCCGCGGCGGTGACATCCTCGTGGCGGCGTGTACCGAACATATCGCCCCCCAAGCGGTGGGTGTAATAGCCGTCGGTAAAGCCCGTACGGGAGAACACCTTTTTAAGAGCATCCAACGTGTCGGGGTTGACGGCCTCGCCGCGTGCGGCGGCGCTGTAAACCGCGGATGCTGCCGCAACGTATTCGGGGCGCGTCATCCGCCCCTCGATTTTGAGCGAGGTCACGCCGAGTTCTTGCAGGTCGGCAACGTAATCGAGCAGACAGTTATCCTTTAAGCTGAGTGCCGCTGCATCGGGTGCACAGGGCTTATTACTCCCGTTAGACGGCGCGAAGGGCAGACGGCAGGTTTGCGCGCACGCGCCGCGATTGCCGCTGCGTCGTCCGAGCATGGCGGAAAAATAGCACTGTCCCGACACACTCATACACAGCGCACCGTGTACGAATACTTCCAGCTCCACACCGCGCCCAACACATGCCGCAATCTCGTCGCGGCTCATTTCGCGTGCCAGCACCACACGGGTAAAGCCGGCGTCCCGAAGATAATCCACACCGGCAGGGGTGTGACAGGAGAGTTGGGTAGAGGCGTGCAGCGGCATCGTCGGTGCGGCGGCGCGGATACACCGCGCGAGTCCTACGTCCTGCACAATGAGCGCGTCCACACCCAGCCGACAAGCCGTTTCGGCAACACGCAGGGCATCCGCCATCTCCTCGTCACGCACCAGCGTGTTGAGTGTCAGGTGCACCTTGACACCGCGCGCGTGGCAGTAAGTCACCGCCTCGGCAAGCGTGTCCTCGGTGAAATTATGAGCCGCTCGACGCGCGTTAAAATCGGAAAGCCCTAAATAAACAGCGGCGGCGCCGCAACGCACCGCCGCTATCAGGCTTTCGGTCGAGCCGGCAGGAGCCAGCACTTCTAACCGAGGGTTGTTCAACGCTCGGCCAGCTTTCTGAGCAGGTTTTCGTTGTCCTGCTTCAAACGAGCAACCTCACGGCGGAGATTCTCGGTCTCGGAGCGAGAACGATTGTTGTCATCGAAGAAGGATTTGAGCTGTTTGCGCAGGTTATCGGCGGTCTGGGTGGCTTTTTTCGCCTCGTCCGCCTGCATCAGCGCGGTCATAACAGATGCCATCACCAGCGAGGTGCGGTTGTTGGCGTTCATCAGGTTGCGGATGCGTGCATCCACCTGTGCGCCGAGCTCCTGCATATAACCGGGAGTCTCGTCGGTGGTAATGACGTAATCGGTGCCGCAGATGTTAAGGGTTACTTTCTGTACCGAATCCATAGGTTGATCGTCCTTTCGTATAAAAATCGTGATAAGCGACATAACCAGTCTTTTTTTCTTATTATACTCCATCCTTCGACAGCGGTCAAGAGGAAATCCGTCGTCAACACTTGCTCTGTACAAAAAAATATGATAAAATAGATGCAGTAATATGCGAAAGGGGCGTAGGATGCGATGAAACCCATTGGCTTATATATTCACGTGCCGTTTTGTGCGTCCAAATGCCCCTATTGCGATTTTTATTCCTTGGCAAAGCCGTCTGCAGAGCAGTTGGATGCTTATGTCGCGCGCGTGTGCGCATCGTTGCGCGAATGGGCGCGCCGTTTACCCGATACGACAGCGGATACCTTGTATTTCGGCGGCGGAACACCGTCGCTGCTCGGCGGTTGCCGTCTGGCGAAGATAGTGGATTGTGCGCGCGGATTGTTCGGGCTTGACGGAGCGGAAATTACGCTGGAAGCCAATCCGGCGGATGATTTGCGCGACACCTTGGCGGCGTTTGCTGCCGCAGGGGGGAATCGTCTGTCTCTCGGTATGCAATCTGCCTGCGCAAAGGAATTGTCCGTTCTCGGGCGGCGGCATATGCCTTCCGACGTTGCGCGGACGGTGGCGGATGCCTATGCCTGCGGCGTGGACAACCTCTCACTGGATGTGATGCTCGGCGTTTCGGGGCAGACCGAACACAGCGCACGCCAATCGGTACGCGTGGCGGCAGAGTTGGGTGCTTCCCACGTGTCGGCGTATCTGCTCAAAATCGAGCCGAACACCCCGTACGGACAATGTGCGCCGCCGCTACCCGATGAGGACACCACCGCCGACCTCTATCTGGCGGCGATGGACGAACTGGACAGCCGCGGTTATCGGCAGTATGAGATATCCAACGCCGCGCAGGTCGGGCGCGAAAGTCGCCATAATCTCAAATATTGGCGCAGTGAACCGTATCTCGGCATTGGGCCGGCGGCAAGTTCCTACCTTGACGAGCGGCGGTTTGCCTATCCACGGGATTTAGCCGGCTTTATGCAAGGAAACACCCCCATTGACGAACCGTGCGACTCCATCGCGGTGGGCAGTCCCGAGGAATATGCATTATTGCGTCTGCGGCTGGCCGAGGGCTTGTCGACGGCGGATTATATCACCCGTTTCGGGGATGCTATCCCCAACGAATGGCGTGAACGTGCCGAACAATTACCGTCCAATTTGGTTATACAGGACGCCATGGGTATCCGCTTGACGCGTGAGGGCTTTTTGCTTTCCAACACCCTCATAACACACATTCTTACAAAATAATTTAATCTTTGTTCATACTCCGCTTGGATTTTATGGTAAACTGGTAGATAAGGTTTGAATACCTTATGGAGGTATGCTGTATGGCAGGAATAAAAATACTTGTCGTCGATGACGACAGCAATATTTGCGAGCTTTTACGCTTATATCTTGAAAAGGAAGGCTTTGACACGGCTATCGCATCCGACGGCGCGCAGGCGCTGGCGATGTTCGATGCCGAAAAACCTGACCTGATGCTGTTGGATGTGATGATGCCGCGGCTCGACGGTTGGCAGGTTTGCCGCGAGATTCGCAAGAAATCGTCTTGCCCCATCATTATGATTACCGCCAAGGGTGAGGTGTTTGACCGCGTGCTGGGGCTGGAACTCGGCGCCGACGACTATATTGTTAAGCCCTTTGAAGCCAAAGAGGTTATCGCCCGTATCCGAGCGGTGTTACGCCGCAGCGGTGTCAACGAAGCCAAGAAGGCGCGGCAGGTCGAATATGACGGGCTGTCCATCAATATGGAAAACTACGAATTGCGTGTACACGGAAAGCCGATTGATACGCCGCCGAAGGAAATGGAGCTTATCTATCATTTGGCGAGCAACCCCAACCGTGTGTATACGCGTGACCAGTTGCTGGATGAGGTGTGGGGCTTTGAGTATTATGGCGACAGCCGCACCGTAGACGTACATGTTAAGCGCCTGCGCGTGAAGCTGGACGGCGTATCCGAGCAATGGACGCTCAAAACGGTGTGGGGTGTCGGGTACAAATTTGAGGTAAAGGATACCTAATTGCCGATAAATCGGGGGTAACGCGATGTTCAAAAGCGTTTTTTCCAAATATTTCACCGCCATATCGCTCATCATCGTGGCGGGCTTTTTGGTGATGAGTGGGTTGCAGATTGTGCTGTTCACGCGTTCGTTGACTGAGGATAAGCGCGCGTTGTTGCAGGAGAACGCCGACTCGATTGCCCGTCATACGGCGGTGTCGGCGGTGGAATCGCATATTGTGGGCGGCGATGTGGTGTATCTGCTGGACAAGGAACGGCTAACCCCTTTCCTTAAAATGATGGGCAATGCCATTGATGCCACCATTCTCGTCACCGATACGCAGGGAGATGTGCTGCTGTGCTCGGACTCGGCGTTGCACGCGAAGGCCGCCGAGGTCACGCTCGGGAAATTGACCGCGCAGGTGGAGGACTCCTTGTTTGTCATTTCGAACTTAGAGGGGTTATTTGAGCAGCCGCAGTATGCGGCAGGCGTTCCCATTGTGATTAAAGAGCGTGTGATCGGCTACGTGCTGGTATCTGCACCCGCCGCCTCGCTATGGAACACGTTGAGTTCTAACCTAAAAGTGTATGTGATATCCGCGCTGGGTGCGCTGGCGATGTCCTTTGTGGTCGTGTATCTGCTCACCAACCATATTGTGCGCCCCTTACGCCAGATGGCGGCGGCAACGCGGCGCTTTGCGCAGGGAGATTTCAGCGCCCGTATTACGGTGCGCGGCAAGGATGAGCTGGCACAATTGGCGGATGCGCTTAATCATATGGCGGTGTCGCTGTCATCGGCAGAGATGATGCGCCGAAGCTTTGTGGCGAACGTGTCGCACGAGCTTAAAACACCGATGACCACTATCGCCGGCTTTGTAGATGGGATGCTGGACGGCACCATTTCTCCCGAACAGCAGCCGCGGTATATGAAGGTGGTCTCCGACGAGGTCAAGCGGCTGTCCCGTTTGGTGCATTCGATGCTTGACCTGTCCCGTATTGACAGCGGTGAGTTGAAAATGACCACGGTGCGTATGGACCTCACCGAAGCATTGTACAGCGTGCTCATCGCCGCCGAACAGCGTATTGAGAAGAAGCAGTTAAACATCACGGGATTGGAAAACACCGAAAAAATTGAGATTGACGGCGACTATGACCTGATTTGTCAAGTGTTGCACAACTTGGTGGATAACGCCATCAAGTTCACCAACGACGGCGGCGATATCGATATCCGTCTGACCAAGGCGGATAACCGCGTGCGTTTCGTTATCCGCAACAGCGGCGCCGGTATTCCGGCGGAGGAGATGCCGCAGATATTCGAGCGCTTTTACAAGAGCGACCGTTCGAGAGCGCTGGATAAGAACGGTATGGGACTTGGCCTATATATCGTCAAGACGGTGATCAACCTGCATCACGGGGAGATTTCCGTGCGGTCGGTGGAGGGCGAATTTACCGAGTTTGCTTTCTGGGTGCCGTTGCCGCCCAATGCCCTTGGACGGGGAATTTAATAATATTTTACGCATTGTTCAAATAAAATACACATACTACCAATATACTATGGTTATTACAGAAACCAAAACCCGAAAGGTTGTGCCGATATGTCGGATAATTGGAATGAATTTAATCAGGAGCAGCCCACGGAGCCTACCGTTGCACCGGAGCAACCGTCAGTCCCTGCGGAGGAACAGCCTGCATCTGTACCCGAGCAGGAGGTACAAGCGCCGGTGACGCCACCTTATAATGGATGGAGCAGTGACGGCAGTTATCGCTACGTGCCGCCGCGCAATGAGCAGACACCGCCCGTGAATACGGGGTATACCTATCAGCCGTATAACGGCGCTCCTGCACCGTCAACGCCCCCCACGCCGTCCAAGCCCCCCAAGAAGAAGGGTAACGGCTGGTTGGTTGCACTGGCGATTATTTGCGCGGTGACAGTGGTCGGTTCGGTGGTGCTTTTAGGGCTGGGAATGGTGTCGAATAACTCCGACCCTTCGTCGCAGGATGAGCCGACCGAGTCTTCGGATACCGTGGTCAATAATTCCGCGCCTTCGTTGGAGATTACGGATTGGGACGATAACGACGGTGGTTTGAGCAATAAAGAAATCGTCAACCGCAATTATAACGCCACCGTGGTTATTACCACCTACTCCGAGAATAACAGCTACAATTTCGGTGAGAGTGCGTTGTCGGAGGCAGGCGGTGCCAGCGGCATCGTGATGTCGAAGGACGGTTACATTATCACCAACTGGCATTGCGTTATTAATGAGCAGACGGGTAAACCGTATGACCGTGTGGATGTCACGACCTATGACGGCAAGACCTATGAAGATGCCAAGGTGATCGGTGCAGACGAGTCCACCGACCTTGCGGTGATCAAAATTAAGGCGAACGACTTGACAGTGGCGCAATTCGGTGACAGTGCGGAGCTTGCCGTCGGTGACCGTGTGGTTGCCTTGGGTAACGCCGCCGGCTTATCCTGGACCGCCACCTTTGGTTACGTGTCCTCGCTGGCCCGCGCCGTGTACGATGACACGGGCTATGCTACCAAGTCCTTGCAGGTGGATGCCGCCATTAACCCCGGTAACTCGGGCGGTCCTTTGCTCAATAACCAAGGCTTGGTGGTTGGCATCAACTCCGCGAAGATTGCCGCGACGGGTTACGAGGGGC
>JAZOCH010000186.1:0-4432 GCA_045596425.1 Acutalibacteraceae bacterium
ATCGTATCGCCCTTGACCGCCAGCCAAGTGACCTCCGCCATTGCCTTTCCCTCCTTTGGAGTATTGTAAATCATTGGCCATTTATTGAGGGGATAAACAATCCCTCCATCTCGCCTACGCGAGCCACCTCCCTTTTCACAAGGGAGGCTTTATTATATACCTTGCGAATATAAGTAAAATTGCCGAACAGCGCTGCTGTCCGGCAATCTTATGGGCGATTATTCCGCGGCAGGAGCCTCAACCGGGCACGCCTCGGCGCAAGCACCGCAATCGATGCAAGCGTCCGCATCGATAACATAGATGCCGTCACCCTCGCTGATCGCGTTGGTGGGGCAACCCTCGGCGCAAGCGCCGCAAGCGATGCACGCATCAGAAATCTTATAAGCCATTTCGTTACACCTCCTATGTGAGATTACTTATATGATAACATAGAAATTTAAAAATGCAATGGTTTTTTATGCCGTTATATGGAAATTTTTTCATTCCTGCGGTTTATTGTGCGGACGATGGCGATTGCGGCCGCGGTTACCGCCGCCGTTTTGCGCTTTGGCAGGCTTATCCTCGCTCGATTTCGGCTCTTCCTGCACGCTTTGCGCAGGCTTAGGATTCTTCGGGCGGTCGGAGCGAATGACGTTGATGTCCTCCACTCGCATTTCCGCCGGCGGAGAATCGGGGTTTTTATCCAGCCGCACCTTGACCTGCCCTTTGAGCACCGAGCTCTCGGTGACCACGCCGCGACCCTCGGAAGTCATCACCGTGGCACCCACCTTGGGACACAGCTTCCACAGCTCCTCATAGGTGTTCTGCTCATATTTCAGACAGCACATCAGACGGCCGCAGGAGCCGGATATCTTGGTCGGATTAAGCGACAAGCCCTGCTCCTTCGCCATCTTGATGGACACGGGCTGGAAATCCCGTAAAAACTGCGCACAGCACAACGGGCGTCCGCAAATGCCGAGGCCGCCCAGCTTCTTCGCCTCGTCACGCACACCGATCTGGTGCAGCTCGATGCGCGCGTGAAACACGCCTGCCAATTCTTTGACAAGATTGCGGAAGTCCACGCGCCCCTCGGCGGTGAAATTGAATAAAATCTTGGAATTATCAAACGAATATTCCGCATCCACCAGCTTCATCTCCAAGCCGTTGGCGGCAATGCGCTCTTGGCAGATACGCATCGCCTCGCGCTCCTTGGCGATGTTGTCCTCCACGCGGCGGCGGTCCTCGGGAGTCGCCTTGCGCAGAACGGGTTTAATCTCCTTGCCCTCGGCAACGGGCGTTTCGCGGTTGGCGCGCACCACCTCGCCGCATTCCACACCGCGAGCGGTCTCCACGACCACCATCTCGCCGGGGAGCAGGATAAGCTCCTTGGGGTCAAAATCGTATACCTTTCCGTTATTACGGAAACGAACACCGACTGTCATAGCCATTGTATTCTATCAACCTTTCTATTCGCTACTTTGCCTCTGCCGCAGACCGCAGACAGGCACTCATTCGGGTGAGAAACAGCGTATTGTTCATATTGCGGCGTTGCGCCTGCTGTAAGTGCGTGACCTGCTCGATAAGCGCCATCAGCCGCTTGCCCGATAAACGGGCGGCAAGCTTACGCGCACTGTCGGGGGCGGTGGATAAACACCCGTTGCCGCCGTAAGACAGCGTCAGTGCATCGCGCAGCACCAGTATAAGCCCCGACAACACCCCGACGGTCAGCTCTTTATCCTTTTCGAGCGCGCCCGTCAGGCGCAGCAGTGTCAGCTCATTTGGGGCGATGATTGCCTCGGCAAACTGCGGCGTTAATTCCAGCACGCGGTGAAAAGTACCGTCCTGCATCCCTTCCAGCACGCGTCCGATGCGCCCACCGAACAAGCTGTGCGCATGCATCAGCTCCTGCGCGTCGGCACGGGGTAGTTTTGCCTGCAACACGGGGGCCGCCTCGTCCCAGCTCACCGCCTCCATCGTCACGCATACGCAACGCGAACGGATGGTTTCCAGCAGTTGGGTGCGGTTTTCGCAAAGCAGGATGAATAACACGTGTCGCGGCGGCTCCTCCAAAATTTTGAGCAGTGCGTTCTGGGCAGGCACCAGCATCGACTGTGCATTCGCCAAAATCATCACGCGGTACGCCGCCTCGTTGGGCATCACGTACGCCTCTTGCCGCAAGGAACGCACGACCTCCACCGAAATGGCGGCATCCTCTCCGTACACGGTAATATCGGGATGCTCGCTCTTACGGCAGGCATCGCACGCACCGCAAGGACGCTGACCCTGCGCACGGCAAACCGCCGCACGGGCTATCAGCTTTGCCAGCGTGTGTCGACCGCTGCCCGACTCGCCTTCAATCAGCAAGGCGTGAGGAAACCGACCGCTGTCAATGTCTGCCGCCAACTGCCGCTTAACGCGCTCGTTGCCGACCAGCTCACCGAAATGCATACGGTTCCCTCCTTATTTTGCAATTTGTATCGTCCGCATCATCGCAGACCATACCAAACTCTATTATATATGAAAATCCGTCTGATGACAAGTATTTTTTGCATCGGGCAAAATGCCGAAAACTGACAACAAATTTTTGTTATGAAAAAGCGGAATTTTTCTTGTTTCCCGACGAAATATGTGGTATTCTATTAGTTAGTGATTGTTTTACGCAAGAGGTGGGGTGGCACAATGAGAAAAGGATTCGATAACGAGCTGTATATGCAAAAGCAACGCGAGCACATCCTCGAACGGATGTCGAAGTTTAACGGCAAGCTGTATTTGGAATTCGGCGGCAAGCTGTTTGACGACTATCACGCCGCGCGCGTGCTTCCCGGCTTTGAGCCGGATGCGAAGATTCGCTTGCTTCGCTCGATGGCGGATCAGGCGGAGATCGTGTTCTGCATCAGCGCGGATAATATCGAAAAAAATAAGATTCGTGCCGACCTCGGTATCAGCTACGACCTCGACCTGCTGCGGCAGATCGACCTTGTGCGCAGTATGGGCATCTCGGTCAACAGCGTGGTCATCACCCGTTACACGGGACAAGCCGCCGCCGACCAGTTCAAAAACAAGTTGGATGCCCTCAGCATCCGCAATTATGTCCACCGCCCCATTAAGGGCTACCCTGCCAACGTAGACTACATCGCCAGCGATGAGGGCTACGGCGCCAACCCCTACATTGAAACCACCAAGCCGTTGGTCGTCGTCACCGCCCCCGGCCCCGGCAGCGGCAAGCTCGCCACCTGCCTGTCGCAGGTCTACCACGAGCATAAGCGCGGCATCGTATCGGGCTACGGCAAATACGAGACCTTCCCCATTTGGAATCTGCCGCTCAAACACCCCGTCAACCTCGCCTACGAGGCGGCTACCGCCGACTTGCAGGACGTCAATATGATTGACCCGTTCCACCTGGAAGCCTACGGGGTGTCCACCGTCAACTATAACCGCGACGTCGATGCCTTCCCCATCGTGCATACCATCCTCGCACGCATCACGGGCAACGATAAATTCTATTGCAGTCCGACGGATATGGGCGTCAATATGGCAGGCTATGCCATCACCGATGACGAGGCGTGCCGTAAGGCAAGCTATCAGGAAATTATCCGCCGCTATTACAAGGGACTGACCGACCTGCGTCTCGGTCGGGAAAAGGAAGAAACCGTGGAAAAGCTGCGCGGCATTATGCAGCAGCTTGACCTCAAACACACCGATCGTGCGGTGGTGCAACCTGCCCTCGACAAGAGCGAGCGGTCGGGTGCGCCTGCCGCCGCCATCCAGCTACCCGACGGGCGTATCATCACGGGCAAGGCGACAAAGCTTCTGTCTGCCTGCTCGGGCGCGGTGCTCAACGCCATTAAGGTGCTGGCGGACATCCCGAAGAGTACGCTGCTGATGAGTCCGGCGGTGTTGGAGCCCGTCATCGACCTCAAAACCAATCTGCTCAGCAGCCGTTCCAGCGCCCTGAAACTGGACGACGCCCTCACAGCGCTGTACATCTGCGCCGCGAGTGACCCCGTCGCCGCCAAGGCGGTTGCTCAGCTGCCGAAACTCAAATCCTGCGAACTGCACGCCACCCAGATTTTACACTCGGGAGACGAGTCTATCCTGCGCAAGATGCACGTACACGTCACCTGCGAGCCCGTGTTCCCCGAAAATAACGTATTGTTCTAACCATATAAAACAGATTGCCGCCGCAACGGATACTCCGTTGCGGCGGGAATCTGTTTATATCCCGTAGGTGCCATCCATCGGGTCGCGAAACAGCGTAATAGGCGGCGGCAGGAAGGGGAATACCACAAACAGTACGCCGATACCAACGAGAACGGCGATTGCCGCCTTGCGCGGTATTCGGCAGACAGCGCCCTCGCACATTCGGCGCGATTCCACCCAAAACGCCAGTGCCGCCGCGATAAAAAAGATGGCGATATTAAACCAATCCGCTGTCACCCCGAACGCACCCGTG
>JAZOCH010000187.1:0-8482 GCA_045596425.1 Acutalibacteraceae bacterium
ACTTGGAACCCCCGTTTTCACCGAGGCTGTTTTCTGCGCTTTGGCAAGATACTTCTTCGGCTGAAAACGATGATATTTTTTCTATGAAAAAATATGGTGGAACAAGAACCTCAAAGCATTCTTGTACCAAAACAGAAAGACAACCCCGATGGGGTGGTGTTTCTGTTTTGGTGCGAGGAATGGGACTTGAACCCACACGTCGTTCGACACACGCACCTCAAACGTGCCTGTCTGCCTATTCCAGCATCCTCGCAAATCAACGTTGCTATTATAGCACCACTAAACACGGATGTCAATGCTTTTTTTGCGGAAAATTCGGTAAAAAACCGTCTTGACAAATTTCTCGCAATCCAGCATAATATTAAGGAAAGAGAACGAGGTATATACATATGATAAAACACAAGAACATTGCTATGCCCGTCATTCGACGGCTTCCGCGGTATTACCGCTTTTTATACGACCTGAAACGTGGCGGCATCAGCCGTATCTCATCGGGCGAGCTTTCTCGCCGTATGGGACTGACCGCCTCCCAAATTCGTCAGGACCTTAACTGCTTCGGCGGCTTTGGTCAGCAGGGTTATGGGTACGACGTTGACCAGTTGTATAATGAGATCGGTCGCATCCTCGGCATCGCCCAACCGACCAAGGCTATCCTGCTGGGTGCCGGCAATCTCGGTAAAGCGGTTGCCAATCATATGAATTTTGAGACGCGCGGTTTTCACTTGGTCGGCGTGTTTGACGATGCTCCTCCCCTCATCGGTCAAGACCTGCACGGACACATCATTCACCCCACCGCAGAACTTGAAACGGTTTGCGCCGAACAGCAACCCGATATGGCAATACTCTGCATCCCGAAAGAAGCTGCTCCGGCACTCGTGGAGCGATTGCTCGGATGCAATGTGCGCGGATTTTGGAATTTCTCCCACTACGACATCTGCCACGACCACCCCGAGGCAATCGTCGAAAACGTGCATATGGGCGACAGTCTGATGACCCTCTCCTACCGTATGACAAACGAATAAACGGTACGGCGCATCGTTCCGATGCGCCGTATATTTTTTGTCACCGCGCGCACAATAAACGCGAGGTGAGATGATGAAAAGCAATGATTCCAACGCTGTCCCCCGTTCCATGAAACCCGACGAGGCTGTCCACGGCGAACCCGTTGACATCGTTGATTTAATCAACAAATACGGCACCTACGAGGTGCAGGACACCACCGATACCGACAACGTATTTCCGCTTATCGGGCCGTTCGGTGCCGGTGTCAACGGGGTAGCGCTCCCAACTATGCCCGATGCCGTCAAAGACAAGCAACGCCCCCAAAAAGAGTAACAAACGCGCGTGTAAGGCACACAGCCTTTACACGCGCGCTTGTTTTGTCTGTTCGCAAAGACGCTTGTTTTACTCGTATCTATGCCAACCGTTCAGCGATATTCGCAAGGTGCGCCGCACCGTCTTCTTCACCGCTGTGCCGCAACCCCTCGGCGCGGCGCGTAAGATGCTCCGCCATCATCTCGCGGTAGGGTCGCCCCTCCTCCGCCGAGAAAAAGCCGGCATAAAACACGTATTCATCCGTCACGGGCGGTGTGGCGGTGTACATCACCGCCATCACGGGGTACAACCGATGCCCATCCTGTACCAATCGCTCCTCGGTAATAACGAAGCCGTTGGTCAACAGCCAGCGCCGCAGCTCCTCAGCACGCGTCATCGGCTGTAAAATGAACTGCAAATGCATATCCTTTACCCATTCGACGGCAGAAAGAATTTGAACGATGGTCTCTCCGCCCATACCGGCGATAACGATGTCCTCTACCTCGTTTGCCGCAAGGGGTGCCAATCCATCACCGAGGCGCAAGGCGATTTTATCCGTCAAGCCTGCCTCGGTCACCGTCCGACGGGCGGATTCTAACGGTCCTGAACGGATATCCGCCGCCACGCCCTGCGGACAAATTCCTGCCTGCACCAAATAGACGGGCAAATAGGCGTGATCGGTACCGATATCCGCTACACGGCTGCCACGGCGCACCAGCGATGCCACCATAGACAAGCGCTTATCCAAAGTAATCATATAAACACCCTATATAGCGATATCCACCGACATTCTGTCGGTGGATATCGTGTCACTCTAATCAGTTGCCGAAGTGCTTGTTCAGCTTCTCAACCAGCACATTGACGTCCACGCCGTGCACGGCACACGCCTGCTCAATGGACTCGCCGCGCGCAGAAGGACAGCCGAGGCAGTGCATACCCATCTCCAAAAAATACGGAGCGGTGTTGCGGTCAGCATCCAGAATAGCGCCGATAAGGCTCTCTTTGGTAACGATCATTTAAATGACCACCTTTCTTTTACTTTCTTTCAGTATATACTTTTACTTACAAAATATCAAGTGAGAAATGTTGTCAGGCGTTCTTCTCCACACCGAGCGTGACGGTTTCGCCGTTAACGTTCCACTCCTTGACAAAGCCGGCGGTTTCACCGCATTTGAGCGCGGTCGCCATCACGTCGCCGAGCAGGCTATCGGCGTTCTTTTGCAGAATCGCCTGTACCTTATCGTTGCCGTCGGCATACACGGTGATGCGGTCCATCACCTCAAAGCCGGCTTCCTTACGCATCGTCTGAATCTTGCTGACGACCTCACGCACGAATCCTTCCTCGATGAGTTCGGGGGTGAGCTTGGTGTCCAGCGCCACCGTAACACCCTTATCCGTCACCGCGAAATAGCCCTCGGTCTGCGCGGTATCGATGAGCAGATCCTCCACCGCGAGCTTGACCTCGCCACCGGCAAGGTTGAGCGTCAACACACCGCTTACATCCAGCTCCGCCTTGGCGGCATTGCCGTCGAGGTCGGTCAGCGCCTGACGAATTTCGCCGAGCTGTTTACCGTACTTGGGACCGACGGTTTTGAGCTGCGGCTTAAAGGTGTAGCTCATAAACGCCGCCGTATCCTCGGTAAACTCCACACTCTTGACATTGAGCTCCTCTGCAATAATATCGGTGTAGAAGCTGTCCAGCGCCTGTGCCGCCTGCACGTACATCTTGCCGAGCGGCTGACGGTTCTTGCAGTTTGCACCGTTGCGCGCGGCACGACCGAGCACCACGATGTCCACGACCGTCTTCATCTTGGCTTCCAGCTCGGCATCGATCATCGACTCATCCACCGTGGGGAAGTCGCACAGATGCACGCTCACGGGGGCGGACGGGTCGTTGGTGCACACGAGGTTGCGATAAATATCCTCAGTCATAAACGGCACCATCGGCGCGGCGGCCTTGGCAACCGTCACGAGTGCGGTGTGCAACGTCATATAGGCGTTAATCTTATCCTGCGGCATATCCTTGCCCCAGAAACGCTCACGGCTGCGGCGGACATACCAGTTGCTCATATCATCCACAAACTCTTCCAGCACACGGGCGGTTTCGGGGATGCGGTAATTGCTCAGATGCTCATCCACCGCCTTGACGGTGCTGTTCAGCCGCGACAGCAGCCACTTATCCATCACCGACAGCTTAGCGTAGTCGAGGGTATACTTGGTGGCATCGAAGTTATCAATGTTCGCATACAGCACGAAGAACGCGTAGGTGTTCCACAGCGTGCCCATAAACTTGCGCTGGCACTCCTGCACTGCCTTACCGTGAAAACGGTTGGGCAACCACGGCGCCGAGTTGGTATAGAAATACCAACGAATGGCATCCGCGCCATAGGTTTGCAGAGCTTCCATCGGGTCAACGGCGTTGCCCTTGGATTTGGACATCTTCTGTCCGTTCTCATCCTGCACGTGGCCAAGCACGATAACGTTCTTGAACGGTGCCTCGTTGAAAATCAGCGTAGAAATCGCCATCAGCGAATAGAACCAGCCGCGGGTCTGGTCAACCGCCTCGGAGATGAAGTCCGCAGGGAACTGCTGCTTAAACAGCTCTTGATTCTCAAACGGATAGTGGTGCTGTGCAAAGGGCATCGCACCCGAGTCAAACCAGCAGTCGATAACCTCCGGCACACGTTTCATCTCGCCGCCGCATTCAGGGCAACGCAGGGTGACGTTGTCGATGAAAGGACGGTGCAGTTCAATCTCCTCGGGGCAGTTGTCCGACATCGCTTTGAGTTCCTCGATACTGCCGATGGAGTGCATATGACCGCAGGAGCATTCCCAGATGTTGAGCGGCGTACCCCAGTAGCGGTTACGGCTGATGCCCCAATCCTGCACGTTTTCCAACCAATCCCCGAAGCGGCCCTTACCGATGCTCTCGGGAATCCAGTTGACGGTGTTGTTGTTGCGGATGAGGTCATCCTTGACGGCGGTCATCTTAATGAACCAAGACTCACGCGCGTAGTAAATGAGCGGTGTATCGCAACGCCAGCAGAAGGGATAGTCGTGTTCGAATTTCGGGGCGTCGAACAGTTGTCCGCGGCTGTCGAGATCGACCAACACCTTGGGGTCGGCATCCTTGACAAACAACCCTGCGAACGGGGTGTCCTCGGTCATATTGCCGGCGCCGTCTACGAGCTGCACAAACGGCAGGTCGTACTTACGGCCGACCTGTGCATCGTCCTCACCGAAGGCAGGAGCGATGTGTACGATACCCGTACCGTCGGTCATCGTGACGTAATCGTCGCAGGTGACAAAGAAGCCCTGCTTCTTTTGCTTATCCGCCAGCTTCTTTGCACAATCGAACAGCGGCTCATACGCCTTGTGTTCCAAATCCTTACCGACGTAGGTTTCCAGCACCTCATAGGCAGGGGTGTTCTCGTCACCGAGACCGCCGAGCACGCGGTCAAGCAGTGCCTCGGCCATATAGTAGGTGTGTCCGTCCGCCGCTTTTACCTTGCAGTAGGTCTGACGGGGGTTGACACACAACGCCACGTTAGAGGGCAACGTCCACGGGGTAGTCGTCCACGCGAGGAACCAAGCGTCCTCACCGACCACCTTAAAGCGCACGATCGCACTGCGCTCCTTAACCGCCTTATAGCCCTGTGCCACCTCGTGGCTGGACAGCGGCGTGCCGCAACGAGGGCAATAGGGTACGATCTTAAAGCCCTTGTACAACAGACCCTTATCCCAAATCTGTTTGAGCGCCCACCACTCGGACTCGATAAAGTTGTTGTGATAGGTCACATAAGGGTCGTCCATATCCGCCCAGAAGCCGACGATGCCGGAGAACTCCTCCCACATCCCCTTGTATTTCCAGACACTTTCCTTACATTTCTGGATGAACGGCTCTAAGCCGTATTCCTCAATCTGCTCTTTACCGTCAAGACCCAGCAGCTTTTCCACTTCCAGCTCGACCGGCAGACCATGGGTATCCCAACCGGCCTTACGCGGCACCATTGCACCCTTCATCGTGCGGTAACGCGGAATCATATCCTTGATAACGCGCGTCAGCACGTGACCGATGTGCGGCTTACCGTTCGCCGTAGGGGGACCGTCGTAGAAGGTGTAGCTCGGGCAGCCCTCACGCTCCGCCATACTCTTACGGAATACGTCGTTGTCCGTCCAGAACTGCAACACCTCACGCTCACGCTGCACAAAGTCCATATTGGTCGGTACTTTCTTGTACATCTCGTTTCCTCCTAAAAAGAAAAATCCTCCGCCCCGAAAACAGGACGAAGGTCACACTTCGCTATACCACCCATTATTCGCATACCACAGAAGGTGACACGAGTAATCCGAATCTGCCTCAATGGGGCATATTTCGGTGCTTTTCGCCCTTTTTTCTTTGATTGGCACCAGCCAATCAAAGAAAAGAAGAACAAAAATCCCACGAAATCTCCCCAACGTTGAGGTCGTAGATTTTAAAAAAAGAGGATTTTTGATCAACTAAGGCAAAAACGCAAGAAATACCCGTGCGTATTTCCGAGTATTTTAACGACAGGTGAGCGAAAATCCGCCTTTTTAAACAGATTCGTATTACTCGCGTCACCTTCCGCCTTCCCGTTAACGGAGGAAACCCGTCCGCACTTACTGGGCTTTTGCCGTTCAAGCGGCGACTCCGGAGGGATATTCACACACATAGCTTGACCGTCGGGCTTACACCCTCCCCGACTCGCTGAGGGAAGCAAATTGTGCGCTACTGTCTCCATCATTGTCTTTCTTACTATAAACCTCCCTTATGATACTCTATTAAGAATCAATTGTCAAGCATAATTTGCCGCAAAAAGCGGCCTGCCACGGATGTGGCAAGCCGCCCGAAAGCTTATTCGTCGGGGAATCGCAGATTGGCGTACGCCGCAATCAGCTCGACGGTGTTATCGATACCCGTTTTGAGACTGTTGATGCTCAAATCGTAAGTATCCGCATTACCCCAGCGCGTGTTCGCATAGAAATTGTGGTAATTGGCACGGCGCTTATCCGTCTTAACCATCAAATCCGCGGCTTTTTTCTCGTTAAGGTCGTGCGCCGCCATCAACCGCTTGGCACGGGCAGACGGCTCGGCGCGCAAAAACACCTTAACGACCTGTTCGCGCTGGGACAGGGCATAATCAGCACAGCGGCCGAGAATAATACAACTCTCCCCTCGGTCCGCCAGTTTTTGAATTGCATCAAACTGCGCGATAAACACTTTTTGATGAATGGGTGGCTCATATTGCATACCATCCATCCCGTAATTCCCGACGGACAGATAATACAACAGGCTATTGGTCGGCACCTCATCAAATGCATCAAAATTCTCGGGTGCAATACCGCTGTTCTCCGCCGCTATGCGAAGCAGCTCCTTATCATAAAACGGAATACCCAATTTTTCCGCAAGCTTTTTACCGATCTCGCGGCCTCCGCTGCCGCACTGTCTGCCAATCGTAATGATGGTACCTTTTTTCATTCAAAAGCCTCCTTGCAGGATATTACTAAGAGAGAACCCCCTCTTTTCACCACCTATTATACCAAAAAAATTCGTGTTTGTACAGACTTTTATTGCAATTTATACAATTTTTTCCAACACTTTGATACAAGCGATGTTGCCAACTTCTCTTTGCAACAAATTTCCATCTCCTAGGTAAAATAATCCATTGTCACGGAAGGTCTGTCGGGATACAATAATACTTGTAAAGGAGCATTTCCCTTAAACCCCCGATTGGAGGAGTTGCTATGAAAAAAATTGCTGTTTTAACCAGTGGCGGCGACGCACCGGGTATGAATGCCGCCGTGCGTGCCGTGGTGCGTACCGCGGTACACGAAAATATGGAAGTATACGGCGTTGTTCGCGGCTATAACGGCCTTATCAACGACGAGCTTATTCCGATGGACCTGCGCACCGTATCCGACACCATCCATCGCGGCGGCACCGTGCTGTTCACTGCACGCAGCCCCGAATTCCGCACCGAAGAGGGTATGCAAAAGGCGGTTGCCGCCTGTAAGCGCCGCGGCATCGAGGGCGTGGTCGTCATCGGCGGTGACGGTTCCTTTCGCGGAGCGCGCGATCTGACGGCGCGCGGCATCCCTTGCGTGGCTATCCCTGCCACCATTGATAACGATATCTCCTGCTGTGAGGAGACCATCGGCTACGATACCGCGGCAAACACCGTTATCGAAATGGTGGATAAGCTGCGTGACACCTCGCAATCCCACGACCGTTGCAGTGTCGTGGAGGTAATGGGCCGTCACGCCGGCTGGCTGGCGCTCACCACCGGCATCGCTGTCGGCGCTACCGCCATTCTGGTACCCGAGGTGGAATACGATTTCCAGAAGGATATCGTTGATAAGATGAAGGATACTGCCGCAACAGGCAAGCATCACTTTATCGTCGTTGTTGCTGAGGGCGTCGGTCACGTTGATGAACTCGCAAAAAAGATCAAAGAAGCAACCGGTGTTGAGTCCCGTGCAACCGTGCTCGGTCACGTTCAGCGCGGTGGATCTCCTTCCGCCCGTGACCGTACGCTTGCCAGCCGTATGGCGAACTATGCGGTGCATCTGTTGGAAGAAGGCAAGAGCAACCGTGTTGTGGCCATTCAAAACAATCAGTTGTTGGATTTCGACATCACCGAAGCGTTGGATATGAAGAAGCAGTTTGATATGGATATGTATCGTCTCGCGAACGAAATATCCATCTAACATCCATTATAAGTAACAAAAAACACTGCGCAGTCCGCATAGACTGCGCAGTTTTTTTTCTTTTATCAGAACAATCCCGTAATCTTGCCGTCCTCGTCGACGTCGATGCGTTCGGCAGCAGGCGCTTTCGGCAGACCGGGCATCGTGAGAATGTCACCGGTCAGCACAACGATGAAGCCTGCGCCGGCAGACACCTTGACGTTCTTGACCGTCACGGTGAAATGCTCGGGCGCACCAAGCTTGGTCGGGTCGTCAGAGAAACTGTACTGCGTCTTGGCAACGCACACGGGGCATTTATCAAACCCGAGCGCCGTCAACTGCGCAATCTGCTTCTTCGCCGCAGGCAGAACGGCAATACCGTCACCGCCGTAGACCTTCTTGACAATCGCTTCAATCTTATCTTCAATCGAGCCGTCCAGCTCATAGGAGAAGGTGAAAT
>JAZOCH010000188.1:0-2466 GCA_045596425.1 Acutalibacteraceae bacterium
GATTAAACAGCACACAGCGGTCGGGGTCGTCCTCGCACATCCGCATCTCCTGCCCGATGATGCCCTGCTCCTTTTGCACGGTTTCGGGGGTGAAATAGGGATGCTGGACAAAATCCAGTAGAATTTCCAGCGAGGGCAGGATGTTCTCGGTGGCGGAGAACAGGTAGGCGGTACGCTCAAAGCTGGTGTAAGCGTTGGCATCCGCTCCTGTCTCGGCAAAACGGGTGAAGGCGTCGCCTTCTTCGCTTTCGAACAGCTTGTGTTCCAGATAATGCGCGATGCCCTCTGGGACGATTTCCACACCGCCGTCGGGGGTGGGCAGGGTGTTGTATGCCGAGCCGTAACGGGTGGCAAACACCGCGTAGGCAGAGCAGGCGTGCGCCTGCGGCCACACGAGAATGTCCAGCCCCGAGGGGTGGGTCGTACGATAAAAGGTATCCCCTGTTAAAGGATGAGTAAAGGCTTGCATAGCGATGTTCCTTTCGTTATTCTGCCTTGGGTTTGAGCAGATAGGTGGAGTCAAAATGCACCAGCTTTGCCACCCGTACGATATCCTCACGGGTGACTTCGAGCAAGGCGCTGACCGTTTGCTCGGGGGTGGTATAGCGGTCATACAGCGTTTGCCCGATAAGCCATACCTCGCGGTCGGCAGGGGTTTCGTTCATCGCGATGAAGCGCTGGATAAGAGTGCGGCGAGCCGCTTCCAGCTCCTCGTCGGAGAAGTTGCCCTCGCGGATGGCGTCGAGCTGCCTCAGCACCTCGGTGCGTGTACGCTCGGCATCGGCGGCTTCAATGCCGCTGTCAACCAAGATGACCCCTTGGAAACGATCATAGGAGGAGGAGCAATAGTAGCACAAGCTCTGTTCCTCGCGCACGTGGCGGAACAATAAGGAGGACGGACTGCCGCCCCACAGGGTGTTCATCAGTCTCGCCGCCGCAACGTCGCCGTCCGGCTCACACGCCGCAATGCGGAAGCCGAGCACCAGCTTGGCTTGTTTGAGCGGCATTTCCTCGGTTTTTTCACTTTGCTTCATCACGTAGGTGTTGTCCACTGTCGGTTGCGCCGCGCGGCGGTAGGGCAGAGTAGCGAACCGCGACTCAATGGCGCGGATAAGCGTGTCGGGCTGTTCATCCCCCTGATAAATCCAATGGATACGCGCCCCACTAAGCAGTTGCTCCCGTGCCGCGGTGGCGGCGGCAGGGGTGAGGGCGTTGACGGTGTCGGGCGTACCGCCCGGATTGACGCTGTACGCTTGGTTGGGGCAGAGCAGCTTTTCGCACTGCTGACGCGCATACAGGCGTTTATTGTTGATATCGCTTTGCAAGCGTTCGAGCAGGCAACGCTGTTCGCGTGCGAAATCCTGCTCGGTGAACGTACCGTCTTTGAGCAACGGGTCAAACAGCAAATCCAGCAACAATTCCGCGCAATCGGCGGTCAGCTCTTCTTTGTTTAGGGTATACTGCGGCCGCAGAAAACGCACCGAAAAGGTCAGTGTCTGCCATGAGCCGATGCGCTCAACGCTCGCGCGCACCGCGGCGCCGTAGAGGTCGTCCAGTCGTTCGGCAAGGGCGGCGACGGTGGGATAGCGGCGAGAGCTGTGGGTGAGAAGCCCCGGCAGAATAGCGTAGCTCGCCGCGGTGGATTCGGCAAGAGGCACCGACAGCACGGCGGTCAGCCGTCCTGTGCGGTAATGGTCACCGTCCAGACGGATGAGCGTCATATCGTGTTTGAGAGGGATGATTTGCGGTTGCATCGCGTTGCCTCCTTGGTGTGTATGGAATGTGTTGCCGCTTGCTTGGGCATTGCCGCGGAATCGGCAACGTCGGCGGCGGACAATGGAATGTGTGGTTCATCGGCTAAAACCCTTTTTTGTTTTAGCCTATCCGTGCGTGAGGAAATTTATGCGTTTTTGAGTCGCCTTAGCAGAGCGGTGGTGATATCCTCCGCGAGCTGACCGACGTACCGTTCCAGCTCGTCAAAGGATACGTTGGCTTGATGCTCGGCGAGGTCGGAGATGGTGCGCAGAATGAGGAAGGGTACGCCGTTATCTTCGGCGGTACGGGCGATTGCCGCACCCTCCATTTCTGCGGCGGCGGCACCGAATTGGGTGATGAGTTGTTTTTTGGGGTCGCTATCATCAACGAAAATATCCCCCGAAACGACGGTGCCGGTAATCGCCTTGTTGCCGTTGGGCAACACCTCAGCGGCGGCATCCAGTGCCAGCGCGACCAGTGTGCTGTCTGCGCAAAAGGCGGTGGGTACGGTATCGTTCTCGCCGCGAATGTAGCCGCGCACGTGACCGAATGCCGTCAGGTCAAAATCGTGTTCGATGGCGGCGGTGCCGACAACGAGGTCTTTGACGGCTAACCGAGCATCCAAACCGCCGGCCATACCGCTGTTGAGCAACATATCCACCCCGAAACGGTCAATGAGGATCTGCGCGGTCACGGCGCGAGCAACCTTAC
>JAZOCH010000189.1:0-5169 GCA_045596425.1 Acutalibacteraceae bacterium
TGCTTATCCGTGAGAAACAATTACCCAGTTTGGAAATCGGACAGCGCGTGCGCGTAAGCGGCGTCGGATTTGACAAGAGTGTATACCACGGTTGTCTGGACGAAATCTCCGGTGCGGCATCTGCAACGGGCAACGAGGGCATGGTGGAAGGCGTGGTGCGTCTGGATGACGACCAAGCGGATGACTCGATGCGCATCGGTCTTACCGCCAAGGTCAAGGTGGTCGTGTCTACCGTGGAGGAGGGACTGCTCATTCCGTATGAGGCGATGGTTTATGGCGAAGACGAAAGCTACGTCTATTTTTGGCAGGACGGACAGGTGCAAAAGCAACCGGTTGAGTCGCTGAACGAATATACGGGCGGTGTGCTGGTTAATCAAACGCAGTGGGCAGGCAAGACGCTCATTTTGGAGCCGGATAAGGTGGACGGTGCTAATTTCACGGTGCAGGTATTGCAGGAGGCGGCGGAATGAGGGAGTTGTGCCGCAGTGCCTGGATAAGCTTGGTACGAAGCCGCTTGCGTTCCCTGATGACGGTGTGCGGAATCGCGGTAGGAACGGCGATGGTGGTGCTGATTTCGGGCATCGGCGCGGTGGGGGAAAAGGCAGTGTACAGCGAGCTGGAAAGTATGGGCATCAACGGCATTTCGGTGAGTGCTACCGACGGACTGACCGAACCTTGCCTGACCACTATCCGAGAATTGTCGATGGTGTCGCAGGCGATGCCGCTGGTGCTGGAATTTGTTACGGCGGAGCTAGGTGGCAAGCAGTTTTCTACGGTTGCGTGCGGTATTGATGCAGGGGCGGATCAGGTGATTTCTCTGCAACTGCTCCACGGGCGCCTTCTCACGCAAGGGGACTTGGCAGGGGAGGCGGAGGTATGCGTGATTGATGCCGCCTTGTCGCAGGAAGCATTTGGACGGGATAACGCTGTCGGACAGGTGCTAACGGTGCTGTTGGAGGATATCAGCATCGATATGACGGTGGTGGGGGTGACGGCAACGGGCAGCAGCCTGTTGCAAAATGTCACCTCACTCATTCCGTATATGGTGTACGTGCCGTATACGACGATGCAGGCAACTGTCGGAAGTGAAACGTTTGACCAGATTGCCGTGCGCGTGACGGCGGATAGTAGTACGGTGCAGGCGCAGAAGGCGATACAGCGATCCCTCACGCAATTAGGGGAGGAGATCGGCACCCTCAAAACGGAGGATCTGTCTAATCAGCGTTCGCGGCTGGAACGGCTGGTGACAGTGCTGTCGCTGGGACTAACGGCAATCGGCGGCGTGTCCTTGCTGGTGTCGGGGTGCGGCATTATGACGGTAATGCTGTCGTCGGTACACGAGCGCACGCGCGAAATCGGTATCAAGAAAGCTATCGGTGCTACCCGAGGTCGTATATTGGCGGAGTTTATCGCCGGTGCGCTGTTGCTCAGCGCGATCGGTGCGGGGGTGGGGATGCTGTTGGGAATGGCGGCGATGGGTGTCGCCGGCCGCTTGATTGGGTTTTCAACCGACTGGTCACCGTTGACGTTGTTGGGCGTTTTTTCGCTCACCTTACTGCTCGGCGTGCTGTTCGGCGCCTATCCTGCCTATAAAGCGGCAGGCTTAAAACCCGTGGAAGCGTTACGGCAGGAAAATTAAGAAATATGGTTGCTTTTTTATACGATATTTGTTATAATACTTGCGGTTAGTCTGCGTACGAATGCGCAGACACTTCCGATGAATTTTCCAAGGGTAATATTAGCCCTTGTTTGCGATCCCTAATCTTGGTTTGTGGGGTGTAAGGAGTTGGAAAAATATCGTATAAAAGGCGGCGTCCGTTTGTCCGGAGCAGTGGATATCAGCGGTGCAAAGAATGCGGTCGTGGCAATTTTGCCTGCGGTCATTCTGTCGGACGAGTCTTGCCGTATAGAGAATATTCCGCACATCAGTGATGTCACAACGTCGCTGAAAATATTAGAGAAGCTGGGTGCTACGGTGACGTACGTCGACCACCACACGGTGGAGATCGATCCGCGTACCGTAGACAAGATCGAAGTAGACCACGCGCTCGCCAAGAGTATGCGCGCATCCTACTATTTTATCGGTGCCCTGCTTGGTAAGACGGGCAGTGCGCGTGTGCCGATGCCGGGCGGATGCTGGTTCGGTGAGCGCCCGATCGACCTGCATCTCAAAGGCTTCCGTGCACTCGGCGCGGAGTTGGTGCAGATGGAGGATGATATTATTGAGATGCACGCCGATCAGTTGATGGGCAACTCGGTGTATCTGGATACCGTCAGCGTGGGTGCTACGGTAAACATTATGCTTGCCTCGGTGCGTGTGCGCGGAATGACGGTGATTGAGAATGCGGCAAAGGAACCGCACATCGTTGACTTGGCGAACTTCCTCAACACGATGGGCGCCGATATCCGCGGCGCCGGTACGGACGTCATTAAGATTCGCGGCGTACAGCAGTTGAGCGGCGCGACCTATTCGATTATTCCTGACCAAATCGAGGCAGGAACCTATATGGCGATGGCGGCGGCGACAGGCGGCGACGTGCTGGTGCGCAACGTCATCCCCAAGCACCTTGAATCCATTACCACCAAGCTGGATGAGATGGGCGCACGTATTGAAGAGATGGACGATGCCATCCGCGTGCGTTGCGAGGGGCCGCTTCATTGCTGTAACGTCAAGACGATGCCTCACCCCGGTTTCCCGACGGATATGCAGCCGCAGATTGCGGTGCTTTTATCCATCGCAGACGGAACAAGCACCATTACCGAGGGTGTGTGGGAGAATCGCTTCCGCTATACTGAGGAATTGCAGAAAATGGGCGTACAGGTGGAGGTTGACGGCAACCGCGCAACCTTCAACGGTATTGATAAGCTGACCGCGACGACGGTCAAGGCGGTGGATCTGCGTGCCGGTGCGGCGATGGTGATTGCCGGCTTGGTTGCCGACGGCATCACTGAGATTGAAGACGTGCGTTATATCGAGCGCGGCTACGAGGACATTATCGAAAAGCTGTCCCGTCTGGGTGCTGAGGTCGAACGCATCGCGGATTGACGGAGTAAAAAAGGCGCAGGATCGCAGACATCGCTTCGTGGCGGTATCTGCGGTCTTTTTGCGGAAGGGAGGCGGCTGTATGATGCGCTATTGCTCGCTGTTCAGTTCCAGCAGCGGAAACTGTACATATATCGCAACCAAGGACGGCGGCGTGCTGGTTGACGCAGGCGTGTCTGCTAAGCGTATACAGCAGGCTCTCGATGAGCGGGATATTGACCCCTGCACCATTCGCGCGGTGTTGGTCACCCACGAGCATACCGACCACGTGGCAGGGCTTCGTGTGTTGTGTAAGCGATTCGGCTGGCCCGTGCTTGCGAGCGAGGGTACGCTGGATGCTCTGGCGCAGAACGGCACGGTGGACGAAGGTCAGCGGCTGTACGCACTGTATTCGAGCAAAGCGGTGGATATCGGCGGTCTGCACGTCACGCCGTTTGCCACACCGCACGATAGCTCGGCAAGCTTTGGATACCGCTTTGATGCGGAGGATGGACGTTCGGCGGCGGTGGCAACGGATATGGGGTATATGCTCCCCGAGGTACTCGAACAGCTTCGCGGCTGTCAATTGATCCACATTGAATCCAACCACGATATTGCGATGTTGCGCAACGGACCGTATCCGTATCCGCTGAAAAAGCGGATTCTCAGCGATTTGGGCCATTTATCCAACGATGCGTGTGCGGCGGTGTTGCCCGATTTGGTGCGTGCCGGCGCGACGCGTATGGCGCTGGCGCATTTAAGCCAGCACAACAATACACCGCAGCTGGCACAGCGCACTGCGTGCGACGCGCTCGCCACGCAAGCGGTGCGTGTAGGGAAGGACTGCCTTTTGTGGGTGGCAGAGCCTTGTGGCTCGCAACCGATTGTGTATTTTTGAGGAGGTGTGTGGGATGCTGAACATCACCCTCTTATGTGTGGGAAAACTCAAAGAACGGTATTGGCGCGAGGCTTGCGAGGAGTATAAAAAACGGCTTGGTGCGTTCTGTCGTTTTCATCTCGTTGAGGTGGCGGAGGAACGCTTGCCTGACAATCCGTCCGCGGCACAGATTGCCGCAACCATCGAGGCGGAAGGCACTCGCTTGTTGGCGCAGATTCCCAAGGACAGCGCGGTTATCGCTCTGTGTATCGAGGGCAGGGAGATGGATTCCCCTGCGCTGGCGGAATACATTGAACGTCTGGCGGTGGATGGTACGAGTCATATCACGCTGCTCATCGGTGGCTCTTGGGGGCTTTCGGCGGCGGTCAAGCAACGCGCGCGCCTGCGCTTTTCGATGTCCAAGCTTACCTTTCCGCATCAGCTGGCACGTGTGATGCTGCTCGAACAGCTTTATCGCGCCTTTCAGATCAGCAAAAACACAAAATATCATAAATAAACTGAATTTTGGTGTTGACAACACACAATATCTTGTGTATAATAAAGGCACACTCTTACACGACTGACGGATTTAGCGGCTTTACCGCGGGGGAATGTAAGAGGGATATATGCCGACCGTCTGGGCAATTCAGTTTTTATTAAAGCTGACTTGCTCATTTTTTATGTAGAAAGCAACAAACTCGGTCTTTAAGACGAAGGAATCGTCGGGAGGAAAAGATTATGGAACACAAACATTGGAAAGGCTTTGTAGCAGGCGCATGGCAGGATACGATTGACGTGCGCGACTTCATTCAGAAGAATTACAAGGAATATACGGGCGATGACTCGTTCCTCGCCGGTGCGACCGACCGCACCAACGCGTTGATGGAAAAGGTGCAGGCGCTGTTTAAGTTGGAGCGCGGTCGCGGCGGAGTGTTGGATGTGGCGACAGAGATTGCCTCGTCCTTGACGGCGTTTGCCCCCGGCTATATTGACGAGTCCAAAGAGCTGATTGTTGGCTTGCAGACGGATGCGCCGCTCAAACGCGGCGTCAACCCGTTCGGTGGTATGCGTATGGCACAGCAGGCGTGCGAGGCGTACGGCTACAAGCTCGGCAAAAAGGTGCAGGACGGTTTCCGTTACCGCACCACGCATAACGACGGCGTGTTCCGTGCGTATACGGATGAGATGCGTCTTGCTCGCCGCAGTCACGTGATTACGGGTCTGCCCGATGCATACGGCCGCGGTCGTATTATCGGCAAGTCGGATCGTA
>JAZOCH010000190.1:0-8139 GCA_045596425.1 Acutalibacteraceae bacterium
GACCGCTTGGCCCTCCGACTTTGTTCGATTTCCCGTTGCATCACCAAGCGGTCAAACTGCGCGCGGTCGTAGCGTGTTACGCCTCTGCTTTGCACAGTGAATCCCACCGTCCTTCCGCAAGACCGCCCGTACGGGATGCCGCGCGCTGATACAGCAGCAAAAAGCGATCATGCCTGACCGTCTGCGCATCCCCGACACACAACAGCATCGCCGTACCGTAAGCCATCGCCGGCAAAAAGCGGCAGGTGAGCAGGAGCGGCTGTTGCAACACCTCCAACGGTTCGAAGCGCGTGCGGTGTTCTCGATGCCACAATTCACTGTATATCTGATTGACCGCCGCCAATCCTTGCTCATCCCCGTCGGCCGTCGCCAAACGCTTATCGTCCCCCAGCATGCTGTACGCCTGCCGAAGAATCATCAGTCCCGTCATCGCTGTCCCTCCTTCCTGCTCACACGTTGAGCACGGTATCAATAAATGTAGGTGTACACACCGCCGACAAGGCTGTTTTTCAGCACAACGTCGTAATACAGACGGTAGTCCATCTTCCACGCATCCGCCTGCAAGTTGTGGGCAGGATCAAAGCAACGCACCTGCTCGGTCTTTTTGATGAGCGAGGCGGCACGGCGAGGCATCACCAGCAAACCGATGTTTTTCGCCTCGGCAGTGGGTGCAAAGCCGCCGTCCTGCTGGCCGTCCGAGATGCCGTCGTTGAAGGTGTACGCGGTCTTCATGCGGCTGTCCGGCACGGGCAGAATGGACACGCCGTTGAAGGTGCTGACTTCGGTATGCACGTCACCGCGCGCAAAGTCACCAATGGTCAGCATACGGGAGATTTCAGGGCTGTTCTGCAACGCGGTCCACATTGCGCTATCGACAAAGGCGACCAGCTCCTCGTCATAGCCCACCTCATTCTGGACGTGACCGATGGCGGTGGACAGCATCGACAGCGCATCGGTCGCCGGTGCGCCCTCAACCGTCTGCGCAACGCCGGCGGCGTAGCCGGCGAGCTTGGACAGCACGTAGGCATCCACCTCAGGCACGACCTGCGTGCGCACAAACTCGCCCATAATCTGACCGGCGAGGTCGGCAACACCCGACTCATCGTGGTCCTCGCGGTCAAGCTGGAAGGAGCGACCGCGGTCCATCGTCAACGTAAAGGGCGTCGCGGACACCGACACGGTGCCATTGACAAAACCGGTATCGCGGTTATAATCGCCCAGACCGGAGACGTTCATTTCGGGAATCATCACGGTCTTAGCACCGACAAACTTTCCGCGCAGGTTGTTGTCCGCGAGGAAACCCGTCACGGGCTTCTGCGCAACTGCCTTATCCAGCTCATCGGTCATTTTCTTGGAAATAGATTCTAAATTGAGGCTCATTCTCATCGTTCCTTTCTGTTTTGCGGTGACAAAACTCGCATCCTGCCACCTTACTTTAATGCTGTACGGAATGCCCGCAGAAACGCTTCCTGCTCAGGGTCAGCCTCCGCCGCCCCCTGCATAAGGGAGCCGGCAGACCGTGCCGCCGCCGCTTGGCGGCGTTGTTCTTCCAGCCGCACCCGTTTTTGTTCCTCGTGGCAAAATCGCAGATACGCATCAAACAGCGACAAGTTCTTTTCTGCTGCCATGTCCAGCACAGCATCCGGCAGCTGCTCGGGGCTGTGGATAGTCGGGAATTCCTCCCGCAGCAGAAAAAACTCCTCTGCGAGTCGGTGGGTGATATCCGACACGTCAGACGTCTGCGATGCATCCTCGTCCAACCGCTCCAAAGGCGGCTCTGTCACCGCGGTAGGTTCGGACGAGGATTGCTGTGCAATTTCCTCGACGGGCAGTGGCGCATCCGTGGGCGCAGTCACTTCGGACCGCAGGGCTTCTTTGTTCATACGCTTTCCTCCTAAATCATATCCTCACCCCCTTTCCTCGGTCGGTGAGAGGGTTTATTTCAGCTCCTGCAACAGGGCATCCAGCTTGGGGACATACCCCTGCGGCAGACGGCTGAGATACTGTTTGGCGGTGATAACACCGTTTTTATAGAGATTGTCCAGCGTTTCCACCGAACGTTCTTCGCTGAACTGACTGCCGTTACCGACATCCACCGTTACGGTGAGCAGCATATCGCGGTACTTATCCGCCTCAAAAGGCATATACCACACGCCGTCTGCCTGTTGCAGTTTCAGCGCACGGTTGCCGTACATCGCCAGCCAGAACTCGCACCAGATGCGTGCGGTTTCCTCCAAGAAGCGGAAATAACGGTTTTGTACCATCTGCAACGGCATCAACGATGCCTCACGCACGGCGAGAATGGCAGACGTGTTGTCCGGCTTAACGTCACCGAGCAGGGTGGTGTTAACACCTGCCTGCGTCATCGTATCAAAAATGAGGTTCTGCACGTTGGCATCCAACTGTGCCGAGAAGGCAGGCGGATCGACGTAGCGCACAGCGTTTTGTACTTCCTCGCCCGAACCGTATACGGGAATCACCTGTCCGGGGTCGTTGGTGATGGGTTGCTGGATGACGTCGCCGTTGACCAGCATAATCGGCATACCCATCATCATCACCGCCCACACCCCTGCGGACACAGTGCGGTTGATGGCAATCTGATTGGGGATAAGATACGGAATCTCGCTCTCTCCGTACGCGCGGCACCGCTTTTCCTCCCACTTGAAGACTGACAAGGGATATAGCCTTACACCCATATCCCACGGCTCACGCACCACCGCACCGCGGCAAACCTGCATCGCCTTGACGGTGCAAGCGCTTCCATCCTCGTTCCACTCCTTCCAAAAGCGCGTAACAAGCGTCGCATAGGCGTTCATATCCTCGCCGCCCTCGTCGGGACGGATGGAGCGCCAATCGCCGCTGCCGTATTGCTTTGCCAAGCGTTGCAGCTGGGCGGCAGGCTTACGCTGTGCGATGAGAATATACGGCTGCTGCTGAATATCCTCCATCAAGGGATCCCCGACGTACACGTGCTCAATATCCAACACCTCGCAGGCTATGTCGCCGCAAATGGGCTTGGTACGGGATATGTCCGCGTACAAGCCCGTGCGCACACGGTCATCCCAATAGGTATACAACACGCCCGTACCGCTGATGTAGGAATTGCGCAGTGCCTGACGGGCAAGCGTATCCAGCCCCAACCGCCGAGAGGTGGTTGCAAAATAATCGGTCAGCGCGCCGGCAACCGTCTGTGCCTCCTCGTCGGGGGTCATATCACTGACAGCGACGTTTCCTGCCTGCATTTGCTGACGGATGGCCGCGACCCGTCCGCGCAGTTCCAACGTGTTGGGTACACCCTCCGCGGAAAACTGCACCGCCATCGGCGAGGAAGCCACGATCGCCATCTTGTATTCGCCGATACGCTTAATCACGTTATACCGCACCAGCGGACGGGTATCGCCGCAGTTGACGCCGTGCCATTGGTCGCCTGAGTAAAACCGTTCGTTGATACGGTTTTGCTCCGTCATTCCGTGCTTACCCAAGGTTTGCTTGTAGGTCACGGCGCGGTGATATTCCGCAAACACCTGCTCGGGCGTGACCGTTACACGCTTGTTACTCATAGAACTCCTCCTTTTTCAGCGGCATTTCGGTTCCGTCGTAATACAAAAAATTGCGTGTTTTCTGCCAATCGTGCGCAGTCTGTACCTCCTGCCGAACCGACGGAGCAAGGATATCCTCCCCCGTGCGATCCTCCCCGTTATCGCACAATAACGTCAAGAAGGTCATCAGCGCCACGCCGCAAACAAAACCGACCAAAAACATACTCTTACCTAATCTCCTTTCTATTCATTCCAGCCGCCGCGAAAACCGTAGCGACGAGGTTTCCCTTGTGGTACCGCGCGTGGGGCATCCTCCATTGCATACCGAAGCGCGTCCATCAGATGATTATCGCGGTCGGCAGGACGGTTGATGAACGTCCCCTCCCGTGCGCCGCTTTCCCAGCAATACGCCGCCAGCTCGGCGGCGGTGTGCACACACCGCGGATGCACGACCAGCCGATACTCTTGCAAACGGGCGATACCTGCCGTGACGGAATCGGGTCCCTTACGGGCAGGCTGGATACGCCCGATACCCAGCCGCCGCAGATCCTCGTTGGATTTTGGCTCGGCACTATCCGCACGGATACGCTCCTTTTGATACCCTTTGCGCGTAATCATCGCGGCGATATCCCCGTTGAGCATCTTGGTTTCGTAATGCTCATCATAAATGTAGAGGCATTTGTCCGCCTCGTCCACCGCCGCCGCGATGAAGGCGGTGGGATCGTTGGTGTAGCCGTAGTCCAACCCGAAAACGTGCCGTAATCCCTCACGGCGCAGGTCTCCGAGAGAAAATTCCTCCACCACCCAGTTTTCGAACACCAACCCCTCGCTGTGTCCCCATTGTCCAAGCCCTGCCACGGCGTATTGCCGCGGATTGTTTATGCGCATTTGCTCATAACGGGCGCGGTCGGTATCGTCCAGAAACTCATTACAGCGATAATCGGTGGTAAGCGCCAACACCTGTGGGTCCTCGCGGTCAAAAAACCGGTTTTTCAGCCAGTGGTTTTCGTTCCACGGGTTGAAGGTCAGCGTCGTCTGCTTAAACAGCGGCGGCATCACCTCGCCGCGCGGCACCGATAAATCCAGCTTATCAAAATCCGCCTCACGGGGGATTTCAAACGCCTCCTCCACCCACACCCAGCAAAGCACCCCTTGCTCAACCGTGGTGGAGGCGATCTTCTCCACGTTATCCAATCCGCGAAACAGCACACGCTGTCCGGTGGGGATATACCGCAATTCCAGCGGCTCACGGCATGTCTGCCACAGATGCTCCACCTGCAAGCGTTTGATGGCCCATTTGAGCTGTGCAAAGGTGCTGTCGGCGTGCGTTCGGTATACCTGCCGTACCACCAATAGGTTAGCTTCGGGGTATTTCATCAAATGTACGATGTACCACAATGCGGTTGTTGACGATTTTTTGGATGCTTTGCCCCCTTTCACCACGCGGTACCGTGTGCGGCAGTCCCAAAAGCGGCGATAACCGCCGCCAACGAGCTGCGGCAACGAAACGACCGTACTGCCACCGTTCATTTCTCCGCCAGATAAGGGCGAATCATCCGCATCACCTCCTGCAATTCATCCATCTCTTCCTCCAACAAGGCTACGCGCTTGTCGTAGGTGAGCCGTTCCTGCGTCAGCTCCTCGTGCCGCTGTCGAAGCCGCTCAAAGGATTCCTTATATACCTGCATCAACTCTCGCATATCAGTCACCGATATTCTCCTCTCCGATAAACACCACCGGCGGCAGTGCGCCGTCGGCTTGATTGCCGCTTTTTTCCGTCTTTGGCTTGTCGTAGCCGGCGTTGTTCTTCAAATACGCCATATGCATATTCGTGGACGAACCGCGGCGCATCGCGTGTTCCACCACACTGGCGGTCGCCTCACCGCAAGCGCGCTGAATCATCGCCGCTTTGGCGGCAAGGGATTTACTCTCGCAGGGTATCAGCCCCTCGGCGATGGAATGGAACAGCGTGAGATCCATATCCAGCTCTGCCGCCAGACGCTCCGCCGTCAACGGCACGTCCATTGTCTCGGCATACTCCTTTGCGCGTTTGATGGCCGCCTCGATATCCGCAGGCTTACGTTTTGCCAATGGTTTGTTATGCATAAGCACCTCCTAGATATTGCGTTTTGCAACTTTGTGTTGCAAAAATCAACACTCCTCCCCTAACATGACCATCACACAGGGTATCCAACCGCACCGCGCATCCCACAGACGCGACGGGGCGATACCGACACCCTCGCAATAGCCCTCACTATTCAGCGGCTTCTCGGAGGAATTATAAAAAATCACCGGAGTTTCCGGTGATAAAGAAGCCGTTATTCGAATCCAGTCTCCTACGATCATTGCCTCACCTCAACGCAGAACGTTTGTTCGTCTGTAAATAATTGTAGCCAATATTTTCCGTTTTGTCAATAGCAAAATGCAACTTTTTCAAAAAAGCTATTGCAATTTGCAATTTTGTGTGGTATGATGCCATTGTAAACATATAGATATACAGAGGAGTTGCTAGGATGGACAATCTCACTGCCCTTCGCCTACGGCAATGCCGCGAGGATTCTCGTGAAACACTTGAACAGATCGGTTTGCTCACCGGAGTAAACAAATCGACCGTGATGCGCTGGGAGCGCGGCGACACGTCGAAAATCAATCTCCCCACGCTGTATGCGTTGGCACGCCACTTTCACGTCAACCCGTTGTGGTTGCAAGGACTCAGCGACGACGCCACCGAGCGCGGGAATCCCCTGCCCACAGCGGACGTCGTGCCCGTGCCGATTATCGGTGCGGTACGTGCCGGTTGCGGCGGTTTGGTATTCGAGGACCCCTCCGGCACTGAGCCGGTGGATGCAAAGTTACTGCGCGGCGGTGAGGAGTATTTCTGGTTGCGTGTCAACGGCGACAGTATGACACCCATGATCAACGACCGTGACTTGGTGCTGGTGCGCCGTCAGGAGAGCGTGGACAGCGGTCGCTACGCCGTCGTGATGGTGAACGGTGAAGAGGGACTCGTCAAGCGCGTGGTATACAGCGATAACTGGATCGAATTGCAGAGTGTCAACCCCTACTATCCCCCTCGCCGGTTCGAGGGCGAACAGGTCAGCGCCGTAACCGTCATCGGTCTGGTGGTGGAAAGCAAGCGCAAATATATTTAAGCAATGTATAAAATTTCATAGTTATGCATATTATGCAACAGCGCGCTTGTAACGCCTTGATATATTTATAGAAATATTGTTATTTTATTATGTTACGCACGCGCAATGCAACGTATACCAAAATACACCCACAGTATTTTTAGTATTTTTATGCAAAAACCTGTTGACAATATGCACATAATGGTGTATACTCTTGTTTGTCAAGGGGCGCTGCCCCACATATTACATAAAGAAAAGAGGAAATCACTATGAAAAAACTCACTGCTCTGTTGCTGGCTGTTCTGATGCTGGCGACCCTGTGCTGCTCCTGCGGCGGCAACAACACGGCGAAGGTTATCAACATCGAGCTGACGCAAGAAGACTACGCCTTCGGCGTTGACAAGCAACAGCCCGAGCTGCTGACGCAGGTTGATGCTTTCATCGACGAAATTATGCAGAACGGCAAGTTTGACGAGATCTGCGATCATTACTTCGGCGATGGCACGCCCGTCGCTGTGACCTCCGCTGCGCTGGACCCCAACAAGGATCAGCTGGTAGTTGCCACCAATGCCGCTTTCGAGCCCTTCGAGTATAAGGACGGCGATAAGTACTATGGCATCGATATGGAGATCGCCGCTCTGTTGGCACAGAAGCTCGGCAAGGAGCTGGTTATCAGCAACATGGACTTTGACGCGGTTTGCCTGTCCGTCGGTCAGCAGAAGGCTGATATCGCGATGGCCGGCTTGACCGTCAAGGAAGACCGTAAAGAGCACGTGACCTTCTCCAAGACCTACTACAAGGCTTCGCAGAAGATCATCGTTAAGGATGGCAACAAAACCTTCGACGAGTGCAAGACCGCAGACGACGTGCTGGCTAAGCTGCAAGCTATGGATAGCAAGGTTAACGTTGGCTTCCAGAACGGCACCACCGGCGCTATGTATGTTACCAACGAGGGTGACTATGCCGCCAACAACCTCAAAGTGACCGCCAAGGGTTACAAGAATGGCTCTCTTGCTGTGCAGGATCTGCTCAACGGCAACATCCAGTATGTTGTTATCGACTCGGCTCCCGCCGATTGCATTGTTGAAGCAATCAACGCGGTGCAATAAGCCATCACGCAAATAAAGACACGTGACAATACCTCACCGCTTCGGCGGTGAGGCATTGTTGTGTTTTGGAGTGGTTAATATATGGGTAATTTTGATAAGAAAATTGAAACATTCAGCCGTGTCCTGATTGAAGAGGACGGGTACAAAGACGTACTCACCGGTCTGCAAAACACGCTGACGATCGCCATCATCGGTCTGATCATCGGCACACTGATCGGTACACTGATCGCCGCCATCCGCGTAATGCCGAAATACAAACGGTTGCCGCGCATCCTTAATGGTTTTTGCAACTTCTATGTTGCCCTGTTCCGCGGCACACCGATGGTAGTGCAACTGTTGGTGTTCTACTACGTTCTGCTC